>JAFAYP010000336.1 GCA_019240305.1 Solirubrobacterales bacterium | reverse complement strand
GGCTGGCTGATCGGCGGCGGGATCGCCGCCGCGCTCACCGCGCTCCTGTGGGGCGGCTTCGTGCGCGTGTTCCTGCTTCACCACGTGACCTGGTCGATCAACTCGGTCTGTCACTTCTTCGGACGTAAGCGCTTCGCGATCGAGGACGAGTCGCGCAACGTGTTCTGGCTGGCGCCGCTGTCGATGGGCGAGGCGTGGCACCACAATCATCACGCGTTCCCCACCTCCGCCTTCCACGGCCTGAGCCGGTGGGAGCGCGTGGCCGATCCGACCGGGCTGCTCATCGCCCTGCTCGAGAAGCTCGGCATCGTGTGGAACGTGGTGCGGGTCAGCCCGGAGCGTCAGAAGGCCAAGGCGCTCCCCCGCGGCGTCTAGGCACGCGCCCGTCGCCGGCCGCTGATGCCCTGAATCAGCCCGCCTCGAGCGGGGCCATCGTCAAGCCCGCGCTGTCGAGCTGCTCCCAGTACTGCTGGGCCTCGTCGCGCGGGCCGCTCCACACGATCGCCAAGCCGGTCTTGTGGATCTGGTCGGCGAGCCGGTAGCCCTGAGCGAGGCTGACCCCCGGGATCACCCGGGAAAGCGTCTCCGCGACATGATCGAACGTGTTGTGGTCGTCGTTCAGAACCACTACGCGCCACTCCTCGCCGAGACCGCTGCCGGGTCCGCCGACGCGCGGCAGCTCAACCGTCTGCGACATCTCGCCCAGCATAGCCGTGGAGAGCACGCTCAGGCCGAGCGGGCGGCCTCGGCTCGCTTGCGCCAATAGCGTTCCAGGCCCGCGTATAGCTGCTCGGCTGGCGCGGCCTGCTCGTAGGCCGCAGCCGTGTCTGAGTCGACGTGCTGCGCGATCTCGCCCCGCACGCGCGCGACGAACTCCTCAAGCGTCTGCTCGCGGGCGCGGGCGGCCCACTCATCGAGGCGCTCCGAGAGCTCACTGAGCTGAGCCTCGACGTCCTCGCTCTCGCCAAAATGGGTCATGATCAGCCGGCGCGGCGTCCAGGCGCTGATCAGCTCGATCGAGGCGTGCCACTTCTCGACGTCGATGTCGGGCGGCGGGCTGGGTGGGATGGTCAGCCGCGAGCCAGCGATGCGCACTCCGCCGACGTCACCCACGAACGCGGTTCCCTCGTGCAGGAACGAGACGTGGTGTGAGGCGTGACCCGGCGTGTAGGCGACCTTGAAGGCGCCATCGAACAGCTCCTCCCCACCTCTTAACACGCGGATGTTCTCCTCGGGCACGGGAACCATCTCACCCCACAGCCGATCCATGTCCTCGCCGTAGAGCGTGCGGGCGCTCTCCAGCAGGCGCCCTGGGTCGATCAGGTGGCGGGCGCCGCGCTCGTGCACGTAGACCTCGAGGTCGGGCCAGCGCTGCGTCAGCGACCCGCTCGCCCCCGCATGGTCGAGATGGATGTGGGTGAGTAGCAGGGCGCGCGGGCGCGCTCCGCCCAGGCCCTCCAGGAGCGTCTTAAGGCACGACGTCGGACCGGGATCGATCACCACGTCCCCGACCAGCCACGCCCCGATCACCTGCGGGCGACCGAGGTGCATGACGTCGATCAGGCGCATGTCTGCCATCAGCGGACGGCTAGGAGGTGGCGCCCTCGTCGGGGCCATCCGGATCTACCGGCTCGGTTTCCTCGTCGGTCTCCACAACCGGCATGATCGTGGTGGGCTCGGCCTCCTCAACGTCGCCCTCGGGTAGCAGGTCCTCGGGCTCGAGGCTTCCCGGCGCTGGCGGAATCGCCTCGATCCCCGCCACCGGGTCCACCGACGCCTCGCCGGCGGGCGGAACCGCGGCCAGCCCCGGCAGGATGCCCTCGCCCGCGGGCGCATCGGGCGGGAACCGATCGGCGGCCGAATCGGTCAGGGTCAGGAGCTCGCGGGCAAGCTCGCGCGTGTCCTCGACGATCCGGTGGCGCTCGGCCCAGATCCGATCGGTCTCGGCGTCGAGCTCGCGGACGCGATCCTCGGCCCGCTGGATGATCTGCGCCGCCTCCTGGCGAGCCGTCTCCAACCGGTCCTCGGCCTCGCTGCGCGACTGGGTGGTGATACGCCCCGCGGTTTCATGGGCACGCTGGAGGATTCCCGACACCTCCTCCCCCACCCGTTCGAGCGCACGGCGGACCGCGGCCTCGGGAGAGCGGGTGGCCTGCAGCTCGGCCACCATCTGGCTGATCTGCTGCACGTACTCGTCGACGCTGTCACGGTCATAACCGCGCAGGACGACGGGAAACTCGACGTCGGCCACGCCCGGCAGGGGGTCGTCGGGCAGCGTGGCCAGGGGCGCGGTGATCTCCTGCATCAGCGCGTGCTCGGTGGAGGCGGAACTCTGATCGGGCATGTCCCGGACCTTAGAGCAGCCGCGCTCAAAGCAGCCGCGCCCTGAAACGGCGGGCGCTCATACAATCCTCATGCGCCCATGTCGGACATGCCTTCCCCGCGCCTGCCCGAGCCCGACCGCCCCTGGATGATGCGGACCTACGCCGGTCATTCGGACGCCCGGCGTTCCAACGAGCTCTACCGCGGCAACCTTCAGAAGGGCCAAACCGGGCTGTCGATCGCCTTCGATCTGCCCACGCAGACCGGCTATGACCCCGATCACGAGCTCGCCCGGGGCGAGGTCGGCAAGGTCGGCGTCTCGATCGCCCACGGGGGCGACATGGCGACCCTGCTGGACCAGATCCCGCTTGACCAGATGAACACCTCGATGACGATCAACGCCACCGCCGCCTGGCTGCTGGCGCTCTACATCGTCGCCGCGGACGCCCAGGGCGTCGCACAGGACCGCCTGCAGGGCACGACCCAGAACGACATCCTCAAGGAGTACCTGAGCCGCGGCACCTACGCCTTCCCGCCGGGCCCGAGCATGCGGTTGATCGCCGACACGATCGCCTACACCGTCCAGCACATCCCGAAGTGGAACCCGATCAACATCTGCTCCTACCACCTCCAGGAAGCCGGCGCCACGCCCGTGCAGGAGATCGCGTTCACGATGTGCAACGCGATCGCCGTGCTCGATGCCGTCCGCCAGCGGGTGGGCCGGGATCCCGAGCTCATGGGCAACGTGTTCGGCCGCATCTCGTTCTTTGTCAACGCCGGCGTGCGGTTCGTCGAGGAGCACGCCAAATTGCGGGCCATGGCCGTGCTCTGGGACGAGCTCGGGCGCGAGCGCTACGGCGTGGAGGACGAGAAGCACCGGCGGATGCGCTACGGGGTGCAGGTCAACTCGCTCGGGCTGACCGAGGCCCAGCCCGAGAACAACGTGTACCGGATCGCGCTCGAGGCGCTGGCCGTGACGCTCGGACGGGGCGCGCGTGCGCGCGCCATTCAGCTGCCCGCCTGGAACGAGGCCCTCGGCCTTCCCCGGCCGTGGGATCAGCAGTGGTCGCTGCGCCTCCAGCAAATCCTCGCCTACGAGACCGACCTGCTCGAGTACCCGGACATCTTCGAGGGCTCGAAGGTGATGGACGGTCTGGTCGACGAGCTGCTCGAGGGCGCCCGCGAGGAGATCCACCACGTGGCCGAACTGGGCGGCGCGGTGGAGGCGGTCGACTACATGAAGGCGGCGCTGGTCGAGTCGCATCGCCAGCGCTGGCAGCGGATCGAGTCCGGCGAGCACATCGTGGTGGGCATGAACCGGTTTACCTCGACCGAGTCCTCGCCGCTCACCGCCGGAGCCGACGGCGGGATCCTGGTCGTGGACCCCGAGGTCGAGGCCGAGCAGCGAGCCGCGGTCGAGCGCTGGCGCGCCCAGCGCGATCGGGCCGCCGTCGAGGCAGCTCTCCAAGACCTGGCCGACGCCGCCCGCGACGACTCGGCGAACATCATGCCGGTCACGATCGCCGCCGCCCGCGCCGGAGTGACCACCGGAGAGTGGGCGCAGACGCTGCGCGAGGCGTTCGGCGAGTACCGGGCCCCGACCGGGGTGACCGATGCCGCCGCGGTGTCCAGCGAGGAGGTGTCCGAGCTCCGCGGCGAGGTCGAGCGCCTCAGCGAGATGCTCGGGCGGCGCCTGAAGTTCCTGGTCGGCAAGCCGGGGCTGGACGGCCATTCCAACGGCGCCGAGCAGATCGCGGTCCGTGCCCGCGACGCCGGCATGGACGTGGTCTACGAGGGCATCCGTCTCACGCCGACCCAGATCGCCAATTCGGCCGCCCAGGAGGGAGTCCACGTGATCGGGCTCTCGATCCTCTCGGGCTCGCACCGCGAACTGATTCCATCGGTCATCGAGTCGCTGCGCGAGGCCGGTGTCGAGGACGTGCCGGTCGTGGTCGGCGGGATCATCCCCGACGCTGACGCCGAGGCGTTGCGCAAGGCCGGCATTGCCGCGGTCTACACGCCCAAGGACTGGAACCTCAACGGGATGATGCGCGACATCATCGAGCTGGTCGCCGAGCGCCACGGCTCGAGCACCGACAACGGGGCTTGACCCAGCGCGCGCGGGCAAGCGGCGGTGAGCTCGGAGCCCGGCTGCGCGAGCGCGATCTGAGCGCGGCGCCGGCAACGCTCAACCTCCTCGAGAGCCGCGCCCCGGACGCGCGCGAGCAGGCGCGGGTCCTGCTCGCCGAGCTTGCCCCGTCCGCCCTCGGCCAGGAGGCGCCGGGGCACATCGTCGGGGTCACCGGACCCCCGGGGGTCGGTAAGTCCTCGCTGCTCAGCCGCCTGGTAGCCGAGTGGCGCCGGCGCGATCGCTCGGTTGCTGTGCTGGCGGTCGATCCGAGCTCGCGCCGATCGGGCGGGAGTCTGCTGGGCGACCGCGCCCGGATCGACGCCGACCCGCGCGACCGCCGGCTGTTCATTCGCTCGACCGCCGCCGGGGATCGCCTGGGCGGATTGGCGCCGGCGACTCGGAGCGCCGCGGCGGCGCTGGCCGTCGCGTTCGACGTGGTGGTGATCGAGACCGTCGGCGTAGGTCAGTCCGAGGTCGAGGTGGCCGATGTGGCCGACACGGTGGCGGTCGTCGTCCAGCCCGCCTCGGGCGACGTGCTCCAGTTCCTGAAGGCCGGGATCATGGAGGTGCCCGACGTACTCGTGCTGACCAAGGCCGACCTCGAGCGCGCGGCTCGCCGCGCCCTGGCCGACCTCCAGGCCGCGCTGAGCACGCTCGGCGCCGCGGACACGAAGCTCTGCCCGGTGTCCTCGGTGCCGCCGCCGAGCGGCATCGCCGAGCTGGCCGACGCGCTCGAAGCCCATCGCAGCGCACTCGACCTGCCGGCTCGCCGCCTGCACGCCCGGCGCCGACAGGCGCTCGACCAGTTCGCCGCCGAGCACGGCGAGCACGGCCTGCGCGCCCTCGGCGGGCGGCTCGAGGCGCAGCGCTGGCTCGAGCACCAGGACCCGGCCCTCGATGCGGCCTCGCTCGAGCGCGGCCTCGAAGCGCGGGCGCACGAGAGCGAGAGCTCGTGAGGAGCGTTCGCCGGCGCTTCGCCAGCGGGCCGCGGCGGATCGTCTTGCCGGGCGACCATCTGGTCGAGGGCGACACCGCGCTGCGCGCCTGGCGCGACTCCGACCTCGAGTCGCTGGTAGCCGCCTGCCAGGACCCCGAGATCTCGCGCTGGACGCGGGTGCCGTATCCCTACGGCACCGCCGATGCCCGCGCCTACCTGCTCCAGCGCCACGACGGCCTGCATGCCGGCGTCGCGGCGCCGTTCGCGATCGTTTCGGCGGCCGATCGCGACCGCCTGCTCGGCTCGATCTCGCTCATGCGCTTCGCCTGGCAGCACGCCCGCGCCGAGGTCGGCTACTGGCTGGGCAAGGAGTCCCGCGGGCAGGGGCACGCGACGCGCGCGGTGCGCCTGATCACCGCCTGGGGCTTCCGGAGCCTCGGACTGC
>JAFAYP010000308.1 GCA_019240305.1 Solirubrobacterales bacterium | reverse complement strand
CAGCGAAAACACCTGCTGGGGGCCGGAAGTTGCCCCGCAACGGTTAGCGCCCGGTTAGCGAATCAGCGGCTGAGCGGCCGGGCCAGCCGCGCCTGACGGGCGACCAGGAAGCGCCGGCGCAAAAACCAGGCGCAGGCGCCGAACACGGCGGCCACCGGCACGAGCAGAAGCACGCGCGCCGCGGGCGTGCCCACCGTGAGGACGATCACGAACTCGGCCACCACGGCCGGGATCCCCGCCAGCAGCACGGTATGCGAGCGATAGCCCGAGAAGTGCTCACGCCCGGTCACCTCGGCCACTCCGAGCAGGCACAGGATCACGCCGCCGATCAGGGCCGGCCCGCCGTGGCGGAAGATCCCCACGATCAGGACCACCGCGCCGGCGAAGATCGCCACCTCGGAGACCGGCAACCCCCCGAACGGACTCGGCGGACGCTCGCCGTAGGCGCCGAGCGGGCTCGCGGGCCGGGCCTGCGAGCGCGTCCGCTCCCGCTCCGGCGGTCGGGAAGCGCTGGTTTCCGGGCGGCGCGGAGCCTGCGCGCCGCCCGCCGGTGCCTGACGCCGGCGCTTGCGCGACGAGCGTGGCTGAGATCTCTGGGCGGCCACCAGCCGCGAGGATACGCCTAGGACGTCGGTGCGGTCTCAGCTGGACTCGAGGCGTCGGCGAGCTCTCGGAACAGGCCGGTGACCACGAACACGGTCTGCTCGGCGATGTCCACCGTGTTGTCGCCGATCCGCTCCAGGCACCGGGCGACCAGGATCATGAACATCGCCCACTCGCGCAGCTCCAGGTTGTCGCCGACCTCGACCGCGCGGCGGAAGATCTCCCTGTTGAGCCGGTTGATCTCGGTGTCCTGGCGCACGAGGTCCTGGGCGAGCTCGGTGTTGCGGCCTGAGAACGCCTGCTTAGCCTGCGAGACCTGAGAGCGCGCCAGGCGTCCCATCCGCTCGATCGCGTCGAGAATGTCCTTGTCCTTGGGCGCCTCGTAGCCCGACAGCGGCACCAGCTTGGCGATGTTCACGCACTGATCTCCCATGCGCTCCACGCAGCGGATCACGTGCAGGAGCGCGGCGACGATCCGCAGGTCGCCCGCCACCGGGGCCTGGCGGGCCAGCAGCGAGAGGATCCCCTGGTGCACCTCGAGGTAGCGGCCGTCGATCCGATCGTCGTCGGCCACCACCATGCCGGCCAGCTCGATGTCCTGGTAGGACAGTGACTCGAGCGAGCGGTCGAGCTGCTGGGTGACCAGGTCGAGCGCGCCGAGCGCCTGCGTCTCGAGCTCGCGTAGGTTCTCGTGGAATTGGTGGCGTATCTCGTGCATGCGACTCAGCCGAACTTACCGGTCACGTAGCGCTCAGTGCGCTCGTCGCCGGGGTTGGTGAAGATCTTGTTCGTCTCGTCGTGCTCGATCACCTCGCCGTCGAGCATGAACAGCGTCGAATTGGCCACTCGCGCGGCCTGCTGCATGTTGTGGGTCACGATCACGATGGTGTAGCGCTCCTTGAGCTCGTCGATCAGCTCCTCGATCCGCAACGTAGCAATCGGATCGAGCGCCGAGCACGGCTCGTCCATGAGGATGACCTCGGGCTCGACGGCCACCGTACGCGCGATGCACAGGCGCTGCTGCTGCCCACCGGAGAGCCCGATCCCCGGCTCTTGCAGCCGGTCCTTGACTTCATCCCAGAGGCCCACCGCCTGGAGCGAGCGCGGCACGAGCTCCTTCAGGTCACTCCCGCGCGTGCCGGTCAGCCGTAGGCCCGCGGCCACGTTGTCGAAAATCGACATGGTCGGGAACGGGTTCGGCTTCTGGAACACCATCCCGATCAGCCGCCTGACCGCCGTGACGTCGGCCGCCGTGTCGTAGACGTCGAGGTCGTCGAGCATCACCGACCCCTCGGCCCGCGCGCCCGGGATCTCCTCGTGCATGCGGTTGATGCAGCGCACCACGGTCGACTTGCCCGAGCCGGACGGCCCGATGATCGCGGTCACCTCGTTGGCCGGGAAGTCGACGCTCACGCCCTTGATGCTGTGGTGCGATCCGTAGTACGCGTGAAGATCCTTGACCTTCACCGTGTGCCCGGTCCTCTGCTTCTCCGAGACGCCGGTGGCGGGCGCCTCCCCTGCTGCCTGCGACCGCTCCGAAGGGCCCCCGGCGGTGGACATATCGGTCTGTTCCTTGCTCGTCGTTTCTGGTGGGATCATGCCATGCGGCTCCTTCTCGCTACCGCGCGAGCGATCACGTTGAGGATCAGGACGATGAGCACGAGCGTCAGTCCGGCGCCCCATGCGCGATCGACGATCGCCGTTCGCGGAGACTGGATGTCGTTGTAGATCTGGACCGGGAGCGAGTTCATGATCGCCCCGAGATTGCCGGTCAGCCCGAACGCGGCGGTGACGGTGAACAGCAGCGGCGCGGTCTCGCCCATGCCCCGGGCGATCGCCAGCAGCGAGCCGGTCAGCAGGCCCGGAAGCGCGGTGGGCAGGACAACCTTGGTCAGCACCCGCCAACGAGGCGCGCCGAGCGCCAGTGCCGCTTCGCGCAGGTGACCCGGAACCAGCAGCAGCACCACCTCGGCCGAGCGCACCACGATCGGCATCATCAGCAGTGACAGCGCGATCGCGCCCTTCCACGCCGTGAACGTGCCGCCGACGTGGCCGAGCACCAGCACGATGTAGATGAACAGGCCGAACATGATCGACGGCACGCCGGTCATCACGTCGACGAAGTAGCGGACCAGGTTGGCGAACCAGTGGTCTCTGCCGTACTCGGTCAGATACAGGGCCACGCCGATTCCGACCGGGATCGCGATCACCGAGGCCAGCGCGACCATTTCGAGCGAGCCCACGATCGCGCTGCGGATGCCGCCGGGATTCCCGAAGAAGCTGCCGGTGGGATCCGTCGTGAAGAAGCTCCCGCTCCACGAGCTCAGCCCGCGCTTGAGCAGGAAGTAGATCACCAGCACGAGCGGGACGAGCGCGATCAGCGTCGCCGCCAGCAGCAGTCCGCGCATCGCCTTGTCGGCGTAGCGCCGGCGGTCGGAGATGCGCGGGAGGGTGCTGGTGCTGATCGCGCTCATCGCTCAGCCGCCGGGGCGATGGTCATTCCGGTCGCGCCCGTGCCCCGCGTTCCGTGGGCGCCGCGGGAGACGAACCAGCGCGCGATGATGTTCACGATCAGGGTCAGGACGAACAGCAC
>JAFAYP010000221.1 GCA_019240305.1 Solirubrobacterales bacterium | reverse complement strand
CGCTCAGGTGACCGTGTAGAGCGGCCCGTCGCCGCCCTCGGGCGGGGTCAGCCGTCCGCCCTTGGCGGTGATCGCGCCGCACTGCACGCAGTTGGTGTAGTTGACGATCACGTCGACCGGACCGGAGGCCGGCGCATCCTCGGGGATCTCGTACACGCCGGCCGGGCACATCCACCGCCATGTCTCGGCGATCTCGCGCGGGACGTTCTTGCGCAGGCGGATGTGATTGGGGGCGTCGTCGCGCGTGGCGTTGCCGGACACGTAGACCGAGGAGAGCTTGTCGAAGATGTACTTGCCGTCGGGCTTGGGATAGGCCTCGCGCGCGCCGTCGAGCTTCATCGCGGAATCCGCGTCACGGTGGTTGGGCCAGCGACCACCCGGGAATCGCCCCTTCGACACGACCATCGCGTTGGTGATCGCGCCGCCGACGAAGAACCCGCGGCCGAATGGCTGCTTCATGTTGCGTGACTGGTAGAGCTCCTTGCCGATCAGCGAGTCCTCGACCCGCTGGTCGTACTCCGACAGGTCGCTCCCACCAGCCTTCAGAACCTTGAAGATGGTCTCCGCGGCCATGATCCCAGCGTGGATCGCGTAGTGGATCCCCTTGAGGATCGGCACGTTGACCATGCCGGCGCTGTCGCCGCAGATCACCATCCCGGGGGCCGAGGGCTTGGGCATGGCCCAGTAGCCGCCCTCGGGGATCGCCTTGGCGCCCCACGCGACGCGCTTGCCGCCCTGAAGGATCCCGCGCACGAGCTTGGAGGTCTTGAACAGCTGGAGCAGGTCGTGCGGCGAGACCGTGGCGTCGGTGTAGTCCAGCCCGACCACGAACCCGATCGAGACGCGGTCAGAGCCCATCGGATAGATCCAGGAGCCGCCGAACTCGTGCCACTTGGCGCCGTAGCGAAGCGGCCAGCCGAGCGTGTGGATGACCCGGTCGAGCGGTTTTGAGACCTGCCATACCTCCTTGACCCCGAGCGCCCAGACCTGCGGCTCGCGATCGGCGGACAGGTTGAACTCGCGGATCGCCGCGCCGGTCAGGTGCCCCCACGTACCCTCGGCCAGGACCGTCGCGCGCGCGGTCACGTCCGAGCCGGGCTCGAAGTTACCCAGCTCCTCGCCCTCCTTGCCGCGGCCCTTGTCGCCCGAGCGGATCCCGCGCACCGCGCCGTCGGTGACCAGCAGCTGGTGGGCGGTGGTCTCGGTCAGAATGTAGGCGCCGGCCTCCTCGGCTCGCGCCGCCAGCCAGCGCGAGAGCTCGGCCACGCTGACCATGTGGTTGCCGTGGTTGCGAAACGGTGGCGGGGTCGGCTTGAGCGGCAGCTTCGCGTTCGGCGAGAGCATCCAGTAGACGCTGTCCTTGGCGACCGTGCCGTGGGTCGGCCACTCGGACTCGGGGACGTCGGGGAGCAGCGCCTTCAGCCCCGATGGCCGCATCATCGCGCCCGACAGGTTGTGCGCGCCGCACGCCTTGCCCTTCTCGACCACCGCCACCGGGACCTCGCCCAGGCGCTCCATCAGCGCCGGGTCGCCCTCGAGCAGCTGGAGCAGGCGGATCGCGCAGGACAGCCCGGCCGGGCCACCCCCGACGATCGCCACACCGACGTCGATCCGCTCCTCCTCGGGGTCGAGCTCGCGCTTGACGAACTCGCCCACCGAGTCGACGGGAGGCGGGAACTCGCTCGGCGCGACGCCGGCGCGGCCGTTGAGCTGAGCCATGCCGGCGATCAGCCCCCGCGCTTGGCCTTGATGGCCTCGGTCAGCTTGGGCAGGATCTTGTTCAGGTCGCCCACGATCCCCAGGTCGGAGAACTCGAAGATCGGCGCGTTGGCGTCCTTGTTGATCGCGACGATGTTCTCCGAGGACTGCATGCCGACCTTGTGCTGGATGGCCCCCGAGATACCGGCCGCCAGGTAGAGCTTCGGCGCCACGGTCTTGCCGGTCTGCCCGATCTGCGCGGCGTAGGGATACCAGCCGGCGTCGACCACCGCGCGAGTGGCGGCGACCGCGGAGTTGCCACCGAACGCGGCGGCGAGGGCCTCGGCCAGCTCGAACCCCTCGGGCTTGCCGAGCCCGCGGCCGCCGGCGACCAGGATGTCGGCGCCCTCGATGTCGACGTCGGCGCCGCGCTGCTCGCCGCGCTGGACCATCTCCGCCTGGCCCGACCACGGCGAGTACTCGACATCGACGTCGACGACCTCGGCCGATCCGCCGTCGCGGCTCACCGTCTCGAACGCGTTGATCCGCCCGATGATGATCCCCAGATCCCCCGAGTAGCGGGACACCGAAATCTGGGAGTCCTGGAGGATCGGGCGCTCGGCCACGAGCTTGCCGTCCTCGGCCCGGACGCTGATCACCTCCATGGTCACCCCGGCGTGCTTGCGCGCGGCCAGCCCGGCGCCGATCTCGAACCCGAGCAGCCCGCCGCCGAACAGCGCGTAGGCGTGCCCGTTCTCGTCGATCACCTTGGCCATCACGTCGACCACCGGCTGGGCGAGCCCCTCGGGGCCCTTGGCGCGGAACACCTTGGTCGCGCCATAGGCACCGAGCGACTGGCACAGCTCGTCGGTCAGGTCATCGCCGCCGACGACCACCGCGTGGCACTCGCCGCCGATCTCCGACGCACGGGCGGCTCCCTCGGAGACCGCGCCGAGCGAGTTCTTGTTGAACTCGCCCTCGTAATGAAGAACGTATGTGAGGACATCCGCCATGTCAGATCAGCTTCCTTTCCTCGAGCCAGGCCACGATCTGCTCGACGGTCTCGTTGGTGTC
>JAFAYP010000261.1 GCA_019240305.1 Solirubrobacterales bacterium | reverse complement strand
TCACGAACGAGTTCCTTAAACAGATTCCACGGATGCGCGAGCTTCCCGAGCATCTGCTGGTGTGCGCGACCAACTGGGTGCGCCGCCTCGATGCGGCCTTCCTGCGCCCCGGCCGCTTCGACCACGTCCTACCGGTCGGCGCCCCCGACGCCGAGGCTCGCCGCGCGATCTGGAGCCGGTACGCGGAGGAGATCACCGACGAGCCGGTCGACGTCGACGCGCTCGTGGCGGAAAGCGATCTATTCACGCCGGCCGACATCGAGTTCGCGGCCCGCAAGGCCGCCCAACGTGCGTTCGAGCGAGAGCACTTCGAGGGAACCGCCCACCGCGCCACCGACGAGGACTTCCTCGCCGCAATCCGGAGCACCAGGCCTTCCCTATCGAAGGAGATCCTCGACTCGTTCGGCGCGGACGTCGAGCGCTACGCGCGCTACTAGAGTTGCGCTCCTAGGCCCCCCGGCCCCGGAAGTACGCTGCGTTTAGTTCGGTGAACCGCTGCCACTCCTCGGGTACCTGGTCCTCGGCGAAGATCGCATCGACGGGACAGGCCTCGACGCAGGCGTCGCAGTCGATGCACTCCTCGGGGTCGATGTAGAGCATCTCGACCTGGCCGTGGCCGGACTCATCCGGAGTGGGGTGGATGCAGTCGACCGGGCAGACCTCAACGCACGAGTTGTCCTTGGTGCCGATGCACGGTTCAGCAATGACGTAGGTCACCGGGACCTTCCTCCGATAACGAGTTTTGCGATTCGAACTAGGAAAAAATACCACGGAGCCCAACTTTCGCGAGTCCGCCTGTGAGAAACTTTCCCTCGTGGCCTCACGCGAGAGCGAAGGTCCGGGTGATGTCCTGGCCCAGCCGACGCGGGCGCGGCTGTTCGCGCGGCTCGCCGGCCTCGGTCGTCCCGCGAGCACGGATGAGCTGGCGAGTGAGCTGGGTCTTCATCCCAGCGGCGTGCGCGTGCATCTCGACCGGCTGTGGGCCGCGGGCCTGATCTCGCGCGACCGAGAGCGCCAGGCCCTGGGGCGTCCTCGTGACAGCTGGTCGATCGCGCCCGACGGCCGCCCGGGTGGCGAGCCACCGGGCGCGTACCGTCTGCTGGCGCGCTGGCTCGCCCGTAGCATTCCGCCCACCCCGCACCGCCTGCGCGAGGTGGAGCGGACCGGCCGCCAGTTCGGACACGACCTCGCACCGGCGGGTGATCCCTCCCGCCGCGCCGAGGCAATGGGGCGCACGCTGACCGCGCTCGGGTTCGCTCCACAGCGTGAGCGGAAAGGAGCGCGCACGGTGCTGTTCCGGCTCGGCAACTGTCCCTACCGGGAGGCGGTGCGGGACAACCAGGCGGTGGTTTGCGCGTTGCACCGCGGCCTGACGCTCGGGCTGCTCGACCAGCTGGGGCCGGACGCGCGCCTCAGGGCATTCGATCCCCAGGATCCCGACCGGGCCGGGTGCCTGATCGAGGTCGAAGGGCTCGACCCGGCCTGAACCCCGGCGCGGGGCGCGACGGCGCGGGCACCACGTTCTGGCTGGGGACTGCGGCCTCGCCCGGGCCCCCTGGCGTGAGACGGCGTGCGGCCTTGAACGATCGCGCGTCATGGACCACCGCTCAGTGCTGAATTGCTGACAATCCCGTCCTCGATCTTGACGGCGAAACACGGGGCGCATTAGCCTGGACACGTCAAGAAAACTCGGGCGTAGTACGGGGCTTGAAATGAGGGAGGTCTGAATGGGTTCGGCGTTGGTGTCTCGGCGTCCGCGGTACCTGGGTCTTCTCGTGGCGTCGATCGCCGGAGTTCTCGTGATCGCCGGCTGCGGCAGCAGTAGCAAGACCACGAGCAGCCCGCCGGGCGGCGCGAGCAGCGGCTCGGCATCGGCCACCTCGTCCTCGGCCAGCTCAAGCAGCTCGGGTAGCTCGGGCGGTTCGTCGAGCACCTCGCAGTGCGGGCCTAAGCCCGGCGTGGCGGCCACGGGTACGCCGATCGTGCTTGGCGCGATCAACACCAAGCAGCCGGGGACCGACTTCACCGACATCTCGAACATGGCCTCGGCCTACTTCGCGTGCGTGAACGCCAACGGCGGGGTGAACGGCCACCCGGTCAAGCTGGATCTCCAGACCGAGGCGACTCAGCCGCCCCAGATCGCGGCCGTCGGCAAGCTGCTCGTGCAGAGCGACCACGTTCTCGGCATCGCGGGGACGTCGAGCATCCTCGAGTGCACGATCAACCACACCTACTGGGAGAAGCTGAACTTCAAGGTGATCGCGGCCGGCATCGCGCCGGAGTGCTACTCCACGGCGAACTACGCCGACGTGAACATGGGGCCGCGCTACAGCTCCGACGGCGCCGTCCAATACGCGATCACGCAGCACCCCTCGAAGATCGTCTTCGACCAGTCCAACGTGCCGGGTACCGGCTACATCGCGGCTGGGCCGAACGCGGTCGCCAAGGCCTCGAACGTCCCGATCACGGATCTGACCGAGAACGTGCCGATCAACGACGCCAACTCGGTGGCGCTCAAGCTCGTCAACGCCGCCGGCTCGAACGGCGCCGTGGTGCTGAACTTCACGCCGCCCGAGGCGCTCGTGATCCTCCAGGCCGCGCAGAAGCTCGGGCTAGAGGACCGGGTCAAGCTATGGGGTTGCTCGACGCCGTGCGACACCGACTTCCTCGCTTCGACGCTTGGACCCAAGTGGAACCACAAGTTCTTCGTCAACGCCGAGCTGACCCCGCCGGATCCGACCAACACGCCGACCATGAACCTGTACAAGGCGATCCTCAAGCAGTACGGAACGAACGTGACCGGCGGCATCGGCAGCTTCAGCCAGATGGGCTTCACGATCGCCGAGATCGCCACGCATGCGCTCGAGTCGGTAAAGGGTCCCTACACCGTCCAGAGCGTCAACCAGGCGTTCGAGTCCGTGAAGGGCTTCGACACCGGGATGCTGTGCGAGCCGTGGACATACGGCACGTACTCGTTCCACATCGCCAACAACGTCGACTACACGGTCACGCCCGAGAACGGGAAGATGGTGATCGCGCAGGGCTGCACGCCGATCTCGGCCGCCGACCCGCAGATCGCCGCCTACCGCAAGCTGGCCGGCTCCAGTTAGCGGATCGCCCAGGCCCCGGGGACGCGTCAGCCCGCGTTCCCGGGATGCCCGGTGGACTGGCCGCCCTCCTTGGCCGAGCCCGGATCCTCGGTGGGCCGATCCGATCCCTCGCGGTCGGCTGCCTCGCCGCCGCTCTGATCCGGCGCCGCCGGCTCCTCGGCGTTCTGGTCTGAGACCGAGCCCGGCGGATCCTCGCTGCCGAACGTCTCTTCGGTGTCGCTGCGTCGTTCTTCCATGCTGGCTGACGACTACCCGGCTACGCCCGCCCGGAAAACTGACCCGGTCTGAAGTTCCGCCTCAGAACAGGCTGGTGAGCGCGTTGGCCGTGTGCGCAGCGAGATGGAACAGCGGCTGGGGGAAGATCCCGAAGAAGATCGTGGCCGCGGCGAAGCCGACGGCTACGAGCACCACCTCGGGATGGCCGAAGCCGCCGGCCGCGGCCTCGTCGGCCTCGTCGGCCTCGCTCGAGCCTCCGGCGATTGGCGCCAGCTCGCCCGGACCGCCGCCCGCGGCCGACGGTGGCGGGGTGACCGGGACGGCCACCGCCGGGCGCATCCAGAGCGCGGCCACCACCCGCAGGTAGTAGCCGAGCGAGATCATCGAGCCGATCACCAGCACGATGGCCAGCCAGGTGTAGTCGCCCGAGACCAGCGCATGGATCAGCTGGAACTTGCCGATGAAGCCGACCGTGCCGGGGACCCCGGCCAGCGCGAGCATGCCGATGGTCATCGGCCAGGCCAGCCACGGCCGGCGCGCGCCGAGGCCGGTCAGCCCGCTCAAATAGTCGCCGTCGGGCCGCTCGCGCTCCTCGGCCACGATGACCGCGAACGGGGCCAGGTTCATGGCCAGGTAGGCCATCAGATAGAGCACGGTCGCCTGGACCCCAAGCCGGGTCCCCACGATCACGCCCGACAGCATGTAGCCGGCCTGGGCGACGCCCGAGTAGCCCAGCATCCGCTTCAGGGACGACTGACCGAGCGCGCCGACATTGCCGACCACGATCGTGATCGCGGCGATCGTGGCCAGCAGCGGTGCCCAGGTGTCCTGAGCCCCGATCGCGGCCTGGTCGAAGAAGCGCAGGAAGGCGCCGAGGGCCGCCGCCTTGGTGGCGGTGGCCATGAACGCGGTGATCGGCGTCGGGGCGCCCTCGTACACGTCCGGGGTCCACTGGTGAAACGGCGCCACCGAGGCCTTGAAGGCGAAGCCCACGACGGTCAGCCCGAGGCCGGTCAGGACCATCGGGTTGCCGAGGGCGCCGCCGGCCAGCTTCCCCTGCGATAGGGCGGTGCCGATCGTCGCGAAATCGGTCGAGCCGGTGGCACCGTAGACCAGGCCGAGGCCATAGACCAGCGTGGCCGAGCCAACCGACCCCACCACCAGGTACTTCAGGCCGGATTCGAGCGAGCCCTCGCGGCGGGTCTCCGCGGCGCACAGGATGTACAGGGGAATCGACAGCAGCTCGATGCCGAGGAACAGCGTGATCAGGTTCTGGGCCGCGACGAACACGCCCATGCCGAGCGCGCTGAACAACAGCAGCGCGCTGTACTCGCCGTGGCCGGACTCCCTCGGAGCGAGGGCGCGCCAGGACAACAGCGCGGCCGCGATTCCCGCCACCGCGAACAACATCTGGAGCTCGAGCGCAAGGCGGTCCATGGCCAGCGGCGCCGAGCCGCAGTGTGGACCGGCGATCAGGCAGAAGCCGGCCTTGCCCCGGGCCGGGTGGTGGTAGACCCAGATCTCGGCGGCCAGCGCGCACAGGAACGCGATCACGGTGAGCGCGGGCACGATGCGCTGGCGGACCACCGCCGGGCGCAGCAGGCCGACCAGCAGGATCAACAGCCCGCCGGCGGTCAGCACCATGAACGGGGACAGAGCCCGCCAGTCGATGTAGGGGCCGACGATGTGTTGGTGCACGACAGCCAGATGGGCGGCGGTGATGATGTTCATCGCGACGCGACCCTTCGCGGAGCGTTCACGGCGGCCGCGGCCGCGGCCGTGGCGCCGGCCTGGACCTGCGCCTGGGCGGGCGCCACCGCGGCGCGCACCGACGGCTCCGACCGCCGCAGGCCGAACTGCGGATAGAAGGCCAGCACCAGGATGATCAGCACGATTGGGGCGATCGCCGCCACGTCGGCCAGGCCGAGCTCGCGGGAGGCAACCCGAGGACCGGTCCGGTTGTGGAATGCGGTGATGTACAGCCGCAGCGCGTACACCGCCGCGCCGACCACACCGGCGAAGGCGATCACCGCGATCGCCAGCTTGGCCTGGAAGACGCCGAGCAGGATCATGAACTCGCCAATGAAGTTCGAGGAGCCGGGCATGGCCAGCGTGGCCAGCGTGACGATCAGGGCCAGCCCGGCGAGCACCGGCGCGCGCATCGCGATGCCGCCCATGTCGGCCAGGAGCTCAGAGCCGCCGGCCCGGGCGGCCGCCGCGGCCACGATGAAGAACAGTGGAGCGGTCACGAGGCCGTGGTTGAGCATCTGGAGCAGCGCGCCCTGGCCGCCGGTCGGCCGCAGCGAGAAGATCCCCAGCGTGATGAAGCTGAGCTGGGCGACGCTCGAGTAGGCCACGACCATCCGGGCGTCGGGCGTGGTGAACGCGGCCAGCGTGCCCCAGACGATCGAGACCAGCGCGATCAGCAGCATCAGCGTCTGGTAGTGCACCGCGGCATAGGGGAACAGCGGCAGCACGATCCGCAAGAAGCCGTAGGCGGCGACCTTCGAGACCACGCCCGAGAACACGGCGACCGCCGGGATCGGCATCGA
>JAFAYP010000193.1 GCA_019240305.1 Solirubrobacterales bacterium | reverse complement strand
CGGCGGAGCGGCCGCCCACGAGCGCGGCGCGGTACTCGCGTGCCGGCGGATCTCGATGACCGAGGCCAGGATCGAAAGTGCGATCTCGGACGGCGTGCGCGCACCGATGTCAAGACCGGCCGGCGTGTCGATCCGCTCGATCAGCGCCTCGGGAACGCGGTCCTCTCGGAGGGCGTCGAGCACCGCGCCGCCGCGCCGGCGCGACGCGACCAGTCCCACGTAGGGCACGCCGGCCTCAAGCGCCGCGCGCAGGATCGCGCGCTCGTCGCGTCCGTGGGCGGCCACCACCAGCGCGAGGTCCTCGGCCGAGGGCACCGGGGGGCCGCTGTCGGCACCGCGCGAGTCGACCGCGTCGAGTCCGAGCTCCGGTCCAAGTCGGAGCAGCGCGGCCGCGATCGGTGTGTCGCCGGCCACGATCATGCGCGGCGGCGGCAGGTAGGGCTCGAGGAACACCTCGATGGCGCCACCCGACAGGCACGGATTCTGCACGGTCACCGACCCCTCGTCCCGGGCGACCTCGTGACCCTGATCCCGCCCACCCGCATTGGCGCCACTCTTCGCCACGACCGGACCCTCGGGCAGGATCCGCAGCAGCAGCGGCTCGCCCCGCTCGATCGCCTTGAGCGAGTAGAGGCGCACGCTGTTCTGCGCACACACTCCGCCCACGAACCCCTCGATCGAGCCGTCCTCGTGCACCAGCGCGACGTCGCCCGGTTCCGCGCTGGTCGGGTGCTCCACGCGCACGACCGTGGCGGTCACGAATGCCGCGCCCTGGGCGGTGAGCTCCCGGGCACGGGCGCTCAGTGGGCCGGTCAACATCACTGCGGCGGTTCGGGCCGTCCCTGCATCGCCGCCCACACCCTCGCAGGGGTGCAGGGCATATCGATGTGCTCCACCCCGTGGCTCTCGTGCAGCGCGTCGATCACCGCGTTGACGATCGCCGGGGGTGAGCCGACGTTGGGCGACTCGCCCACGCCCTTGGCCCCGAGCGGGTGGTGCGGGCACGGCGTGACCGTCTCGCCGAGCTCGAAGTCGGGGCATTCGAGCGCGGTCGGGATCAGGTAGTCCATGAACGACCCGTTCAGGCAGTTGCCCTCAGCGTCGAAGGTGATCACCTCCATCAGGGCGATGCCGATCCCTTCGGCCAGCCCGCCGTGGATCTGCCCCTCGACGATCATCGGGTTGATCCGCACGCCGCAGTCGTCGACCGCGATGAACCGCCTGACCTTGACCGCGGCCGTGTCAGGGTCGACGTCGACCACCGCGATGTAGGCGCCGCACGGATAGGTCAGGTTGGGCGGGTCGTAGATGACCTGGGCATCGAGCCCGCCCTCGAGGCCCTCCGGCATCGGATCGCCGCTGTAGGCGTAGGCCGCGATGTCCTCGATCATCGCGCCCTTCTCGGGGTCGCCCTTGACGTACCAGCGGCCCTTCTCCCAGGCCAGGTCCTCGGCTCGCGTCTCGAGCATGGTCGCCGCGATCAGGCGCGCCTTGTCGCGCACCTTGCGCGAGACGACCGCCACCGCGGCGCCGGAAACGGGGGTGCTACGGCTGCCATACGTGCCCAGCCCGTACGGTGTGCGATCGGTGTCGCCGTGGCGAACCTGGACGTCCTCGGGCGGGATCCCGAGCTCCTCGGCCACGATCTGGGCGAACGTGGTCTCGTGGCCCTGGCCCTGGGTCTGCGCGGAGATGCTGACCATCGCCTTCCCCGATGGATGCACCCGCAGGTCGGCGCCGTCGTTCATGGCCAGGCCGAGGATGTCCATGTGCTTGCGCGGCCCGGCGCCGACGCCCTCGGTGAAGAACGCGGCCCCGATCCCCATGAGCTCGCCGCGGGCGCGCTTCTCGGCCTGCTCTTTGCGGAGCTCCTCGTAGCCGGCGATCCGCATGGCCTCGCGCATGGTCGCGGCGTAGTTGCCCGAGTCATACGTCCAGCCGGTGGTCGTCTCGTAGGGGAACTGCTCGGGGGCGATGAAGCTCCGCATGCGCAGCTCCACCGGATCGACCTTCATCTCGAGCGCCAGCGCGTCGACCATGCGCTCGACCAGATACACCGCCTCGGTGATCCGGAACGAGCAGCGGTAGGCCACGCCGCCCGGCGCCTTGTTGGTGTAGACCGCCTTGACCTTCACGTGCGCGGCCTGCAGGTCGTAGGAGCCGCACACGATGTGGAAGAAGCCGGCCGGGAACTTGGTCGGCTGGGCGGTCGAGTCGAACGCGCCGTGGTCGGCGATCACGTCGACCCGCAGGCCGGTGATCTTGCCGTCCTTGGAGCACATCTCGGCGCGCATCACGTAGTCGCGGGCAAAGCCGGTCGACATCAGGTTCTCCGAGCGGTCCTCGATCCACTTGACCGGCACGCCGGCCACGATCGAGCCAGCGATCGCGCACACGTAGCCTGGATAGACCGGCACCTTGTTGCCGAAGCCGCCGCCGATGTCGTTGCAGCGAATGCGGATCATGTGCTCGGCCAGGCCGGCCACGTGCGCGTACACCGTGCGGTGGGCGTTGGGCGCCTGGTTGCCGTTGTAGATGTCGAGCTGGCCGGTCTTGGGATTGAAGTCGGCGATCATCCCGCACGTCTCCAGCGGGGCGGGATGGCAGCGCGGATAGATGATGTCGCGCGTGACGATCGTGTCCGCCTCGGCGAACGCGCGGTCGGTGGCCTCCTCGTCGCCGGCCTCCCACAGCGGGCTCGCCAGGTTGTCGCGCTGGCCCTCCTTGTCGTCGCGGATCAGCGGCGCGTCGGGGTCGAGCGCCCTGCGCGCGTTGACCACCGCGGGCAGCGGGTCGTACTCGACGTCGATCAGGCCCAGCGCGTCGCGCGCGATGTACTCGTCCTCAGCGATGACGAAGGCCACCTCCTGGCCCTGGAAGCGGACCTTGTCGCCGGCCAGCACGGCCTGCGTGTCGTAGGAGATCGTCGGCATCCACGCCAGGCCCAGCGTCTCGAGGTCCTTGGCGGTGATCACCGCGTGGACGCCCGGATGCTGCAGCGCGCGCGAGGTGTCGATCGAGAGGATCCGGGCGTGCGCGTAGGGGCTGCGCAGCATCGCGCCATGCACCATCCCGGGCAGGCGGATGTCGTCCAGGTAGGTGCCCTGGCCGCGGATGAAGCGAGCGTCCTCCTTGCGCTTCAGGCGGCCGAAGCCGATCGGGCGCTCGGTACGGGCGGTTTCGATGGTGGCCATGCTCGGTTATGCCTCCTGCTTCATCGCGGCTTCGTGTTCCGCGGCCCAGCGCACCGCGGCGACGATGTTCTTGTAGCCCGTACACCGGCAGATCTGGCCCGAGATCGCGGTCCGGATCTCCTGTTCGGTGGGGTTCGGATTGTGGTCGAGCAGTGCGCGGGCGGTCATCAGCATCCCCGGTGTGCAGAACCCGCAGTGCAGGCCGTGCAGCTCGTGGAAGCCCATCTGCACCGGGTCCAGATTGCCGCTGCGCTCGAGCGACTCGACCGTGCGGATCTCGTGACCCATGCACATCGCGGCCAGCGTGGTGCACGACTTGAGCGGCCTGCCGTCCATCAGCACCACGCACGCGCCACAGTTGGACGTGTCGCAGCCCCAGTGCGTGCCGGTCAGGCCTTCGGTGTCCCGGATGAAATGGA
>JAFAYP010000118.1 GCA_019240305.1 Solirubrobacterales bacterium | reverse complement strand
TTCATCCCGGCCTCGACCGCACGTTCGCGCATGAGCGTGCCGGCTCGCAGCGAGTCGACCACGCCGGCGCCCGGCGTGTAGAAGCCGCCCAGGATCAGCCGCTCGTCGATGTAGGGCACGAGCTCCTTGACCTGCTCGGGCGTGAGCAGCTGCACCGGCTCGATGCCCCACGACTTGGCCGAGGCCATCCGCCGGGTGAGCTCCTGCATCCGCTCCGGCGTCCGCGCCACCTCGATCCCGCCGCTCTCGATGAACACGTCGAGCGCCTTGTACTGGCGCATGCTCTCGAGCGTCAGTGAGGTCATCTCCTTGGAGTGGTCGACCGGGAAGATGAAGTTCGAGGCATGCCCGGTCGAGCCGCCGGGGTTGGGCAGCGGGCCCTTATCGACCATCGTGATGTCGGTGACGCCCAGCTGGGTCAGGTGGTAGGCCACGCTGTTGCCGACGATGCCGGCCCCGATGAGCACCACCCGTCGGCTCTGCGCTCCGTTCACGCCCATGTCGGCCCTCCGTTCGAGAAGCTCACGCCCACGTTCGCCCTCCGCTCGACAAGCTCACCACGTCTGATATATCAGATGTAGGTCACGGGCGCCACGTGGGCGAACAACCCCGCACTCGCCGCCGCTCGCCAGCCGAGTGCGGCGTTCCTCGCGCTATAGCCGAGTTCTCCCGAACTCGCGCTGTGCTCGGTGCCGAGTGTTGGGTTATTCGCCACCGGAAAGAGGTGCATCGCCCCTGGGCAGGGCGGGGGCGTCTCTCGGTGTCCCCGGCGGGGGGTTGTCTATCGGCGGGCGGCTTGCCGGCGCTCGATCCGGCGGCGCTCGGCGCGCGTCGACGAGTGCCTGGCCGGCGGCGCGGCCGGCACATCGGACTCGGCGCGGAGCACGCGGATCGCCGTGAGGATCGTCAGGATCGTCATCAGCACCGCGCTGCTCACGCACCACTGGCAGATCGCCTTGATCGTGAAGATCTCGCGGTAGGTGAGGTACAGGCTGAACAGGAACCCGATGAGGGCGAGGCCGAACCCGGCGACGCGACCGAAGTCGTTGCGGATGGCCAGGGTGATCAGGATCCCGACGTAGCCGGCCAGTCCGAGCACGGCCACCGGAAGCCCGGCCACCTTGGAGTAGACCGAGGACTGCACGGTCTCGCAGCCGCCGCTCGAGAGGCACAGGACCTTGATCCCCTCGTAGTGGGTATAGGTCAGGTAGCCGGCAACGCCGATTCCGATCAGGCAGAGGACCCCGATGATGATCCGCAGCCGCCGGTCCGGGTTGGCCGGGGCGGGAACGCCATTGGTGGCCGCGGCGGTCACGAGACCTGCTTGATCGCCTGCTCGAGCTGGGCGTAGGTGGGCACGGCGGAGCTCGGCACCGCCTGGCCCTTGGGGCCGCGGAAGATCAGGGTGGGCGTGCCGCTCACACCGATCTGGCGTCCGGTGTTCTGTTGCGAGGTGACCTCAGCGGTCAGGTTCGGGTTGCTGCGCGCCGATTTCCACTGCGAGAAGTTCAGCCCGGGAATCTGTCTGGCGAGGCCGTCGAGGTAGGACTCGGTCACGTACGCGTCCTCCTCGGAGCCCTGCTCGTGGTAGAAGAGCTCGGCGAACTGCCAGAACTTGTTCTGCTCGCCGGCGGCCAGGGCGGCCGCCTGTTGCAGCGGGAACTCGTTCGGGTCAGGTCCGTTGCACGTGGCCGTGCAGAACGCGGCGTAGCTGATCTTGACCTTGCCGGCGCGGACGTCGCTCGAGACCAGCTGCGAGAAGCCGCCCTGCAGCGTGAACTCCTGGCAGACCGGGCACTTCAGGTCGCCGTAATAGGTCATCGTGACCTGCGCGTTCGGATTGCCGAGCACCGGACCGGTCTGCGGGATTCCCGTGAGCAACTGGTTGACCGCGTTGCCGGTGGCGGTGGCCTTGGTCCCCGTCTGGAGCGCGGGCTTGCTGCCGCCGCTGGTGCTGATGATGATTCCCGCGACGACGACGACGATCGCGATCAGCACGACGCCGCCGAGCATGTAGATGCGCTGCTGGCGGCGAGCGCGCTCAGCTCGCGCTTGCTCCTCGGCCAGGCGGCGTGCGCGTGCCTCTTCCTTCTGCTTGGTGCGGGATGCCATGATGTGACGGCCGCCGCGGGGCGGCAGGTGCGCCTGAGGATAGCGGTCGCCGCTCCGCCCAGTGCCCGCCTGCAACGCGTCTTAGGCACCTCTTCGTTTTCCTGCCGAACCCTGAGGTTTGCGTCTGAGCGGGCGTGCTTAATCGCTAATTGCGTGTAAACATCCTGTGATCAAGACGCCGTCCGATGGCCTGTCCGCATCCAAGTTAATTACAGTCTCCGCCATGAGCCCTGAGCGCACCGAGTCGCAACCCGGAAATCAGCCGGTCGGCCAGCGTGGTCAGGCCCGCCTTCGGGTGGCGGTGATCGATCGCGATCCGGGCTTCATGCAGGTGCTGTCCAACCGTCTGGGGACGCTCGGATGCGAGCACCGAGCGCTGTCCAGCCCGGTCAACGTCGAGACGCTCGTGGCCATGCGGCTGAACGCGCTAGTGCTCGACCTGGCCGTGATCGGACCTGAGGGCTGGGAGTACCTAGAGCGCGTTTGCGGACGCCTCCCGGGCCTGGCCGTGATCGTCTGCACCGGCCCTTCGTCGGTGGCGCAGCGAGTGCGCGGCCTGCGGCTCGGCGCGGACGCGTGGATGACCAAGCCCTGCCATCCCGAGGAGCTCATCTGCGTGATCGAGGCGGCCGTCCGGCGCCACCGGCGTCAGGAGCTGCCCCAGATCGACATGGCGGCGAGCATCGGGGAGATCACGATCCGGCCCGACCTCTACCAGGCCTACGTCGGTGAGCAGAGCCTCGAGCTCACCGCCCGCGAGTTCGAGATCCTCCAGCTGCTCAGCCAGTCCGACCGCGTGCTCCGGCGCGAGGAGATCTATGAGCGGGTGTGGGGCTATGCGATGGCTCACGGCGACCGCTCGGTCGACGTGTTCGTCCGCAAGCTCCGCCAGAAGCTGCGCGCGAGCTCGCCGTCGTGGAGCTACATCCACACGCATTTCGGCGTCGGCTATCGCTTCGCGCCCGAGCCCGAGCTGTCCGAGGCTGAGCAGATCGGCTCGGACCCCCAGAGCGCGCCGGAGCTGCCGGCCGCGCTCACTCGCTGAGTCACAGCTTCTTCACATCGTCGTTACGACTGGATAACGCCAGTCGGCCAGCTGGTCGCCAGGATCGATGGGCATGGCGGCAACCGCGCGATCGGGCAGCGAGGTCATCGAGGTGGGCCCGCTGGAGATCCTCCCCGAGGAGCATCTCGCCCGGGCCGGTGGCCGGGTGCTCGTGCTCTCGATCCGAGAGCTCCGTCTACTCACCGAGCTCGGCCGTAGGGCCGATCGGATCATGCCGCGCGAGGAGCTCTTCCGCCTCGTGTGGGGGCGCGAGATGCGCGCGGGTGACCGGTCCGTCGACGTGTATGTGCGCAAGCTGCGCGTGAAGCTCGAGAACGTCCTGCCGGACTGGCAGTTCATCCACACCCACTTCGGCTTCGGCTACCGGCTGGCGGCGGAAAGCACCGCGCGTTCACAACTAGATCACACGTCGGCCACAACCGATTAACACCGCGGCCGGACCCGGCACCGAGACTGCGGCTCGACACCTAATGAAGGAGAAGACCTTGAGACAACGTCGTATAGCGGCGCTCACCGCGGCGGTCGTGGCATCGCTGATCGTTGCGGCGTGCGGTTCGAGCTCCAGCTCCAGCTCGAGCTCCGGTTCCGCCGGCGCATCCAATTCGAGTAGCTCGACCAGCTCGAGCAGCTCGAGCAGCAGCGGCGGCTCGGGCACGGTCAACGGCGCCGGCTCGACGCTGGCCGCGCCGATCTACGAGCAGTGGGGCTCCGTCCTGAAAGGCCAGGGCCTGACCGTGAACTACAACGCGGTTGGCTCCGGAGCCGGGCAGACCCAGCTCGAGGCGGCCACAGTCGACTTCGCCGGATCGGATCCCGCGCTCAAGGCCTCCGACAAGGCCAAGATGAAGGGCCCGGTCCTCCAGTTCCCGGTCGCCTTCGGCGGCATCACGGTCTCCTACAACCTGTCGGGGGTCAAGAGCGGTCTGAAGCTCGACGGCCCGACCGTGGGCAAGATCTTCTCCGGCCAGATCAAGACCTGGAACGACCCGGCGATCAAGGCGCTGAACCCAGGCGCGAGCCTGCCGAGCACCTCGATCACGGTCGTGCATCGCTCCGACTCCTCCGGGACCACCCAGGGCTTCACCACCTGGCTGTCGGACACCGATCCGGCCTGGAAGTCCTCGGTTGGTGAGGGCAAGGACGTGAAGTGGCCGACGGGCACCGGCGGCAAGGGCAACTCCGGCGTGGCCGCCGTGGTCAAGCAGACCTCCGGCGCGATCGGCTACGTCGAGCAGGCCTACGCCCTGGAGAACGGCTTCACCTACGCTGCGATCAAGGACTCGGCCGGCGCCTACGTCCTGCCAACGATCCCGAACACCTCGGCCGCGGCCAACGGAATCGCCGTGCCCGCCGACCTCGGCGTCTCGACGATCAACTCGTCGGCCTCGGGCGCCTATCCGATCGTGTCCCAGACGTTCCTCGACGCCTACAAGGACCCGTGCAAGTCAGGCGGCGCAAACTCCGGGACCGCGGCCGCGCTGAAGAAGTTCCTGACCTACGCGTTCGGCGCCGGCCAGCAGACGCTCGGGGCGGGTGGCAACCAGCTGCCCTACGCGCCCCTGCCGGCCGCGCTGGTCTCCAAGGACCAGGCTCAACTGGCCACGATGACCTGCAACGGCTCGCCGATCTCCTAGGGCGAGCGCAGGTGGAGGCAAGCGTCACGACCGCCGTCACCGGCGACCGCTCGGTTCTCGAGCGGTCGCCGGCGGCGCGCCTGCCCGATCGCGTGCTGCAGTGGGGCCTGTCCGGCCTGGCGGCGGCGATCCTCGTCCTGATCGTCTACTTCTTCATCCGGCTGATCGGGCAGTCGCACACGGTGTTCAGCCACTACGGGCTGAGCTTCGTGTTCGGCAACGACTGGGACGTCAACCGCAACATCTACCACGGCGCCGCGATGCTCGTGGGGACCCTGATCACCTCGGCGATCGCGCTCGTGATCGGCGTCCCGATCGCGGTGGCCACGGCGGTGTTCATCAACGAGCTGACGCCGCGGCGCCTGCGTGGTCCGCTGTCGATCCTGGTCGACCTGCTGGCCGCCGTGCCGTCGGTCGTGTACGGGCTGTGGGGGGTGTTCGTGCTCGCTCCCAAGCTGCTGCCGGCCGAGAAGTGGTTCGCCAGCACGTTCTCGTTCATTCCCTGGATCGGAGGCGGAACGCCGACGCTCTACAACTACTTCCTGGCAGGGCTGATCCTGGCCATCATGATCCTCCCGATCGTCTCCGCGATCTCGCGTGAGGTGATCGCCACCGTCCCGTCCGAGCACAAGGAGGCGGCTCTGGCGCTGGGGGCGACGCGCTGGGAGATGATCCGGATGGCCGTACTGCCGTACGCGCGTCCGGGAATCACCGGCGGGGCGATGCTCGGCCTCGGCCGTGCGATCGGCGAGACGATCGCGGTGGTGCTGGTCATCGGCGCCGCGCCGGTGATCGGCAACCACCTGTTCGCCCAGGGCAACACGTACGCGGCGGTCATCGCCAGCGAGTTCGGCGAGGCGCAGGGGGTCCACATCTCCGCGCTGTTCGGCGCCGGCCTCGTGCTGTTCGTCCTGACCCTGATCGTGAACATCATCGCGCGCTGGTTCGTCTCCCGCGGCGCCCACGGAACGCGGGGCACGGGCGCGACCGGAATGACCATCGCCCCGGCGGCTGAGCGATGAGCGCGATCAGCACCAGCACCCTCC
>JAFAYP010000096.1 GCA_019240305.1 Solirubrobacterales bacterium | reverse complement strand
GTTTCGCTGACCCGATCCACCCTGCGTACGCAGCACGAGCGGCACGGTGAGCTGGCCGCCCGACATGAAGTGGGCCTTGGCCGCCTGGTTGACGAGCTGATCGAGGGCCAGCGTGACGAAGTCGATGAACATGATCTCGACCACCGGTCGCAGGCCCGCCTGCGCCGCGCCGATCGCCACCCCGCATACCGCGCCTTCGCTGATCGGCGTGTTGCGCACCCGCTTGCGCCCGAACTCCTCCGACAGCCCCGCGGTGACCAGATAGGGGCCGCCCTCGGCGACATCCTCGCCGAGCACGATCACGCGCTCGTCCGCGCGCATTGCCGCCGCCAGGGTGCGGTTGATCGCCTCGACGAACGTGGCCTCGCTCATCGCGCGTAGACCAGCTCGGCGGTGATTGCCGGCTCGGGGAACGGGCTCTCGCGGGCGAACCGGACCGCCTCCTCGATCGCTTCGCCCGCCTCGGCCTCGATCGCCGCCGCCGCCTCGTCGTCGATCCAGCCCTCGTCGAGCGCCCGCCGCGTGAGCTGCGCCACCGGATCGCGCTCGGCCCATTCCTGCTCGGCCGCAGCGTCGCGGTACTTCTGCTGATCGCCCTCGTAGTGACCGCGGCGACGGTAGGTGAGGCATTCGAGCAGGAACGGGCCCTCGCCGCCGCGGGCCGCGTCCAGGAAGCCGCCGAACGCCTCCCACACGGCGGGGACGTCGCTGCCTTTGACCGTCGTCCGCTCGAACCCGTACGGAGCCACCACGTCACTCACCCGCTCGATCGTCGAGTGCTCCTCGCGCGAGGTGAACTCGGCGAAGCCGTTGTTCTCGCACACGAAGATCACCGGCAGCCGCCACAGCGCGGCCAGGTTGATCGACTCATTGAAATGCCCCGCCTGCACCGCGCCATCACCGAAGAACACGACGGTCACCCGGTCGGCCTCCTGGAGGTGATGGGTAAGCGCCGTGCCGAGGGCGAGCGGGAGGTTGCCGCCGACCACGCCGGTCGCCCCCATGAACCCGTGCTCGGCGTCGACCAGATGCATCGAGCCGCCGAGGCCGCGGCACACGCCGTCGCTGCGGCCCATCAGCTCGGCCATGAGGCGGTCGATCGGCGCACCCTTGGCGATCGCGTGACCGTGGGCGCGGTGGCCGCTGTACACCGCGTCGTCGTCGCGCAGGCGTCCGCATACCGCCGCCGCGACGCCCTCGCCGCCGATGCTCAGGTGAATCAGGCCGTGGACCTGGAGCGAGCGCTTGAGCTGAACCACGCGCTCCTCGAAGCACCTGATCCGCCACATGGTGCGCAGCAGCCCGATCGCGACGTCCGCGTCCATGGCGTCTTGCGCGATGCGTCTATGCCGCGACCGGGGCCTCGCCGAGAACCTGGCGCACCTTACCCGCGATCTTCTCCTCGTTGGGAAGCACGAACGCCTCCATCGGCTCGCTGTAGGGCACGGTCACGTCGAGCGCGGTCACCTGCGCGATCGGCGCCTTGAGCGAGGTGAAGCCGTGCTCGGCCACCTCGGCCGCGATCACCGCCGAGGCGCCGCCGTGCCGGGTTCCCTGGTCGACCAGCACGAGGTGCCCGGTCTTCTCCACCGAGCTGAGGATCGTCGCGGTGTCGAGCGGGTTGAGCGTGCGCGGGTCAATCACCTCGGCCTCGATGCCCTCGCCGGCCAGCGTCTCGGCCGCGGCCAGCGCCCGGCCCACGGTCCACCCGGTGGCCACGATCGTGACGTCCGAGCCGGAGCGCCGGACGGCCGCCTCGCCGAACGGCACGGTGTACTCGCCCTCGGGTACGTCGCCGTGCTCGAGCACCAGCAGGTAGTTGATGAGGTAGCAGACCGGGTTGTCGTCCCGGATCGCCGTCGCCATCAGGCCCTTGGCGTCGGCCGGGGTGGAGGGCAGCGCGATCTTCAGCCCGGGGAAGCCCATGAACATCCCGTAGATCGAGCCGGTGTGCTGACCGGCCCAGCCCGCCGTGAATCCGTAGCCGGCCTTGAACACCGCGGGGACCTTGACCTGCCCACCGCTCATGTAGCGCAGGCGCGGCGCCTCGTTGACCACCTGGTTCATGGCCACCAGCATGAACTCGGCCATCAGCAGCTCGACCACGGGGCGGTATCCCGCCAGCGCGAGTCCCACGGCCATGCCGATCTCGGCCGTCTCGGAGATCGGCGAGACCCGGACGCGCTCGCGCCCGAACGCCTGGACGAGCGGGTCCTCGTCGCTGGGAGCGACGTCCTGGCCGTAGAACACGACGCTGGGGTCGCGCTCCATCTCTACGCGGATCGCTTCCTGGACCGCCGCGATGTAGGGAATCTCTCGTGCCATGTGAGTCGTCTCCTAGGCGTAGACGAAGTCGGCGCGGGCGGCCGCTTCGGGCTCGGGGTACGGATCATCGAGGGCGAACTTGACCGCCGCGTCCATCTCCTCGTGAACCTCCTGGGCGATCTCGTCGGCTCGCTCCGGGGCCAGCGCGCCCTGCTCGACGAGCCGCGCGCGGAACCTGGGGACGGGGTCGCCGCGCAACGCCGCCTCGTACTCCTCGCGGTTGCCGAAGGTCGTGATCGCCTCGTGCTCGGGATAGTGCAGCGGCACGCCCGGCGGGGCGATGATGTTGCCGTGGGCCGACAGGCGGTAGACCTTCGATTCGACGAGCGTCGGTCCCTCGCCCTTGCGCGCGCGGTCCGCGGCCGCTCCCACCGTCTCGTAGACGGCGATCGGATCGCCCCCGTCGACGGTGACGCCCGGCATGCTGTAGGCCGCTGCCTTGACCGACAGCGGCTCGCCGTTGGCGGCGTTGGCGTCCTCCTGCTCTGAGCGCGTGGAGACGTTGTAGTTGTTGTTCTCCATCACGTAGACGATCGGGAGCTTCCACAGCGAGGCCAGGTTGAGCGACTCGTGGAAGGCGCCCTGCTTGGAGGCGCCGTCGCCGAAGAAGCCGAGGACGACTTGGCCCTGCCCCCGCAGCTGGGCCCCCCAGGCGGCGCCGGTGGCCTGCGGGATGCCCTGGCCGACGATTCCGGACGTTCCCAGGAACCCGCGAGACGGGTCGACCAGGTGCATCGAGCCGCCGTAGCCACCGCACAGCCCACTCTTGCGGCCGTAGATCTCGGCCATGATCGACTTGGTGTCGGTCCCCAGCGCGATCGGGTAGCCGTGGCAGCGGTAGGTGGCCATCAACTGGTCGCCCGGCGCCATCGTGGCCAGCGACCCGACGATCGAGGCCTCGGCGCCGTCGGCCAGGTGCGTGTGGCCCCGGATGACGCCCGGGTGATCCTCGAAGGTCCGCTTCACGCGCTCCTCGAACTCCCGGATGCGCAGCATCTGGGTGAACATCCAGACGAGCCTGTCGTTGTCGAGCTCCTGCATGGGTCGGTTCCTCCTAGCTGTTCGTCACCCCGGCGCCGAACTGCGCGACGGTCGTCTCGTACGTGCGCTTGACCGCCTCTTCGAGCGGGAGCGCGCGAAGCTCGGCGGAGAGAATCTCGGCGCCCCAGGGCCCGTCGTAGCCGATCGACTGGCACGCCTCGATGTAGCCGGGGATGTCGAACTCCCCCTCACCTGGGAGCCGACGGTGGTTGATGACCTCGTCGATCGGGTCGTCCATGTACTCGACGGGACCATCGCTGAGCTCCACCCAGGCCAGCTGATCGGCGGGGATCCGCTCGAGCTCCTCGGGGGCGATCCGCAGCTTGCCCATGTGCCAGGTGTCGATGGCCAG
>JAFAYP010000536.1 GCA_019240305.1 Solirubrobacterales bacterium | reverse complement strand
TTGATGTACAGGTGGATGTCCTTGTCGGGATCGTCGGACTCGAGGTGGACGAGCTGCGCGACGATCAGGTTGGCCGTCTCCTCGTTGACCTGCCCGCCGAGAAACACGACCCGGTCGTTGAGCAGCCGGGAGTAGATGTCGAACGAGTGCTCGCCGCGGGCGGTCTGCTCGACGACCATGGGAACGAGTGGCATGCGGATGACCTCCTGGATGTCTGCTAGAGTGCAACCATCTGGTTGCGATTGCCAGCCCAGCGTAGCAGACGTGCAACCAAACGGTTGCGAGACATTCCGATTTCATAGGAGGACGCGATGAGCGAGCGAATCGAGCGTGAGCTGTGGCTCCCCGCCGCGCCGGAGGCCGTGTGGGACGCGGTAACCGCTGACGGGTGGCTGGCCGAGCGGGTGTCGCTCGAGCTGCGCCCGGGTGGCGAGGCGGAGTTCGAATCGGATGGACTCCTCCGCAGCGGCTGGGTCGAGGAGGTCTCGGCGCCGGAGCGCTTGAGCTTCTGGTGGTCGCTTAAGGACGAGCCGGCCAGCCGGGTAGAGCTCCGGATCGAGTCTCACGGCGAGAGCACCCGACTGCGCATCGTCGAGACCCGTCCCCTGGAGATCCTCGACCTGGTCGGCGTACCGCTGCCCGGTGCGGGCGGCGCGCGGTTCGGACCCGCGCTGGTGGCTGCATGAGCAAAGGGGGTCGCGACGATCGGGCCGGAGCGGTATTCGGCGCGCTGTCGGATCCGACCCGGCGCGCGCTGCTCGCCGCGATCGCCGCGCATCCGGCCACCACCGCGACCGAGCTCGCCGCCCAGCTGCCGATCTCACGCCAGGCCGTGGTCAAGCACCTGGGCGCTTTGACCGACGCCGGATTACTCGACCGCCGTCGGGCCGGACGCGAGGTCCGCTACCAGTTCACCCCCGGCCCGCTCTCTGACGCCGTCGACTGGATGACCGCGGTGGGTGCCGAGTGGGACGAGCGCCTCGCCGTGCTGCGCCGGCAGCTCGGCGGCGCAGCGACCCCCGGATCGGGTCCGAGGGGTCGACTGGCGGGGCGCTAACGAGGCGGGAGGCCGAGGTACGGAACGGCCCACCCGACGATCTGCTGGAACGCCGGTGCGGCCACCGAGCCGCCGAAAATCGATCCTTGCGGCTGGTTGACCACGACCGCCACGACCAGGCGGGGGTGGTCGGTCGGGACCATCCCGATGAACGAGGCGACATACGCGCTGTCGGAGTAGTGGCCGTCGATCGCGATGTTGGCCGTGCCGGTCTTGCCCGCCATGTCGTAGCCCGAGATCTCCGCGCCCGACGCCGTGCCGCCGTCGGCGAACACGCCCCGGAGCATGTCGCGCAGCTCGGAGGCGGTGGCGGCCGAGATGATCCGGTGTCCAGGCGGTAGCGCCCGTGCGTTGGCACCCACCGACTGGACGACGTGGGGCGCGCGCAGGATGCCGCCGTCGGCGATCGCATCGTAGGCCGCCACCATCTGCATCGGGGTGACCGACTCACCCTGGCCAAACGGGAGATTGGCCATCGAGGAGCCGGAGTACTGCCACCAGTGCAGCACGATCCCGCTCTGCTCGCCCGGCAGATCCACGCCGGTCGGCTGCCCGAAGCCGAACCGGCGCACCCAGTCGTCGAACCGCTTGGACCCAAGCCGCTGGCCGATCAGGTCCGCACCGATGTTGCTCGAGTACTTCAGGATGTTGGCCACGCTCAGGGTCTCGTAGCCGTGGTCCTCGGCATCGTGGATCTGGCGATCGGCGAACTGGAGGACCGGCGGGATATCGAACTGCGTGTTGGGCGTCACCAGCCCGTCCTGGAGCGCGCCGGCCACCGTGATCGCCTTGAACGTCGACCCGGGCTCGTAGTTCAGCCCGATGGCCAGATCGTCCGGGCCGGCCGAGCTGTCGGCCGACGGCGAGCGCCAGTTGGCCAGCGCGAGGATCGCGCCGGTGCTCGGCTCGACCGCGATCGCGGTCGCGCTCTTGGGCGAGTAGGTGCTCCCGACCTGGGCCAGGACACGTTCGACCTCCTGCTGCAGACCCGAGTCGATGGTCAGCGCGACGGTCTTCCCCGGCCGGGTCGCGCGCAGATCGCTGATCGAGATCGGCTGGCCGATGGCGTCGCTGACGATCCGCCGCAGCCCGTCGCTGCCCTCCAGCACGTTGTTGTACCGGTACTCGATGCCGCTCGCCCCCACGCCGTTCGAGTGGACCGTGCCGATGATCTGCGCTGCCTCGGTACCCCGCGGGTAGACCCGCTTGGTCTGCGGAATGAGGTTGATGCCGGCGATGTGGAGGTTGGCCACGAGGTTCGCCTGGGCGCTCGGAACCAGATGGGCGAGCAGCACGTAGCCGGTGTGGGCCCGAGTAATCCGCGAGAGCACGGTGAGCTGCGGCATGCCGAGCACCGCCGAGAGCTCGGCCGAGGCGGACGCCGCGTTCGTGATCAGGTAGGGATCGGCGACGATGTCGTCCGCCGATACGTTCATGGCCAGCTCGGCTCCGCTGCGATCGGTGATCGCGCCCCGCGGGGCGGGCACTACGACGTCTGAGACCTGCTGGGTGGCCGCGGCCCGCTCCAGCGATCCGGCCCGGACCGAGCCGAGGTAGGTGGCCCGGGCCAGGGCGAGCCCGAGCAGCGCCACGAACGCGATGAACAGGACCCCGATGCGCCGGTCGATGAGCGCCAAGCGCTATCCCCCGCTGCTCTGCTGGCTCGGCTCTGAGGGCTGGATCGCCGCCGCGCCGGAGCTGATCGTTCCGTTCGACGGCGCGGTTGACTGCGGGGTGACGGGTGGCCCGGCCTGCGGCGTGGTCGTCGGCTGCTGTGTGCCCGACACGGTGGCGGGCTGCGGGCTCGTGGCCGTCTGGGAGCTCGTGGCGGTCTGGGAGCTCGTGGCGGTCTGGGAGCTCGTGGCCGTCTGGGAGCTCGTGGCCGTCTGGGCCCCGGCTGTGGTGGCCGTCGATCCGCCGGCGGTCGACGAGCTGGCAGCGCCGGACGATGTGCCGGTGTTGGTCGTGGTTGTCGCGGCCGGGGGCACCGGCGCCCCGGGGGTGGGCGGCAGCGTCGAGGTGCCCGGACCGGTGATCAGCGCCCCATTCTTGGCGGGGAGCATCACGAACGCCGCGGAATCCGGCGAGTGGATGTTGGCCAGCGCACCGGCCACGTTGCCGGCCGAGGAGGCCGTCAGGTAGCCAACCGCTCCCGGCGGCGGGAGGACCAGGCCCATCGTGCCGGCCAGTCGCTCGATGCGCTGATCGTCGGCCAACATCGCGACACTCCCCTGCAGCTGCTCGTTCTGGTTGGTCAGAGTCGTGGTCTGCTCGAGCGAGCGGCCCATGCTCGCGCCGGCCTTGAGGATCTCGACCTGCATCGCCACGATGCCGGCGAGCAACACGCCGAGGAGCGGGATCCACACCCGCCCGCGGACGACGCGATCGAGCCAGGCGTGGTCCGGCAAGGAAGCCACGAACAGGCCCGCCCGGCGTGCCAGCCCCCCTGCGGGCGCCGCGGAGCGTTCGATGGCCGGCGCCGGCCTCGGCCGGGGCCGGAAGCCCGGGTCGGGAGCGGGCTTGAAGGCGGGGAGCGGGAGCGCGACTGCGACGGCGCGGGCAGCCGCGGTCGCGCGGACGGCCATCGTCGGACCCGCGGGCCTCGCGACCCGTGCCGTCCTCGTGCTCGTGCCCGCCCGCGGTGTCCGGGGCGGCCTCGCCGTGGTGGCGCGCTTGGCGTTCTTGCCACCGACCGGGCCCGATACGCGCCGCGGCAGGCGGGTCGGATGCGGCGAACCGGCTCTTTGGCGTGGGGAGGTGGACTCGCGGCGTGCTGCGGCGCTCCGCGCGGCCTGCGTCAGCGCGCCCGGCTTCACCGCGTGGCGTCCCCTAGCTTGCGGGCGGCGCGCAGGTGCGCGGACTTCGAGCGCGGGTTGGCCTCGATCTCGCCGGCGGTCGGAGCCAGCGCGCGGCGCGTCAAGAGCTCCGCCTCGGGTTCATGGCCGCACACGCACACCGGAAACTCGGGCGGGCACACGCAGCCGCGCGCCCGCTCGACCAGGAAGCGCTTCACCCGCCGGTCCTCCAGCGAGTGGAACGAGATCGCGCCCAGCCGGCCGCCGGGGCGCAGCACCTTCCACACCGCCGGCAGTGCGGCGTCGAGCTGGAACAACTCGTCGTTGACCGCGATCCGCAGCGCCTGGAAGGTCCGCCGGGCGGGGTGACCGCCGGCGAACTGCGCCGGCACGGGCACCGCACCCTTGATGATCTCGACCAGCTGCTGCGTGGACTCGATCTCCTCGCGGGCGCGGGCGCGCACGATCGCACGGGCGATCCGATTCGCGTAGCGCTCCTCGCCGTACTCGCGGATCAGGCGCGCGAGCCGGCGCTCGTCCCAGTGGTTGACGATCTCCCGCGCCGTCAGCTCCTGCTCGGGACCCATCCGCATGTCGAGCGGCGCGTCGTAGGCGTAGGAGAAGCCGCGCTCCCAGGTGTCGACCTGCATCGAGGACATGCCCAGGTCGAGATACGCCAGGTCGGCCTGGACCCCTTCCGCGTCGAGCCGTTCCAGCGCACTGACGAAGTCGGCCCGGATGAAGCGCGTGTGGCACGGAAGCTCGGCAGCGATCTCGCTGAAACGCTCCTCGGCGACCGGATCGCGATCGATCCCGATCAGCGTGCCCGCGGGTCCGAGCCGATCGGCGATCAGTCGCGCGTGACCGCCACCACCGAAGGTGCAGTCCACCGCAGTCTCGCCGGGTTGCGGATCGAGCAAGCCGATCAGCTCCCCGGCCAGCACCGGGATGTGCGTTCGCGTCATGTCAAGCAGTGTGGCCAAGCTTCGCTGCGATGTCGGGGACACGGGAAAGGACGTCGTCGCTGTAGCCGGCGTACTTGGCGCGGTCGAAGATCTCCAGGCACTCGCCGGAACCGACGACCACGACCTCGCGATCGAGGCTGGCGTACTCCATGAGGCTCGGCGGGACCATCACGCGGTGGGCTGAGTCGAGTTCGGTGTCATGGGAGTAGTTGAAGAAGAAGCGCCGCAGGTCGCGGGCCTCGGGCGAGATCGGACTGATCCCGGCCAAGGCCGCCGCCGTGTAGGCCTCGTACGCGCCGGGGGTCCACACCGCAATCGAGCGCGGCGTCGACGCGGTCGTCTCGGGCGAAGCCGCCAGAACCACACCGCCGGCCAGCGCCGCGCGGAACTTCGCGGGCACCGTCAGCCGGTGCTTCGCGTCTAACGCGTGTTCGAAGGTCCCGCGGAAGATCAAGGGTTCTCATGCGTACGAGCGAAATCTGAACCCGGGTGGCCGAGTGGGAGGAGCCCTGCCACCCGGGTTCCGCAATGCATGACCATGCGCGTGTCCCACTCTACCCCACTCTCCCCCACAATGCAACCTAGATCCCATGTTGTCTCCCACCGGACCCCATTCCGGCCCGGTTTTTCGCCGATCGCCCGTCAGTGTTGGGAAACCGGGCTGCGGTGAGCTGCCGCGTGGCCTGCAGGCCGCGTTGCAGTTCCGACGTCTGGCCGGCGCGTTGCAAATTCGCGTCGGCTCCGTCCGCAGCGTGTGCGAGGCTTGCCCGGGGCGTGGTGGCGCCGCGCGGGATGGAGCGGGCCGCAAGGTGGCGCGAAGAGGGCGATCCCGCCGACCGGACCCGACCGGGAGCCCGCGCAACCGGCGACGCGCGCCCGACCAAGAGGCCGAACAACCTGACACTCGCCGCCCACCGCGAGCCGAATGTCAGGATCGGGCGCATATAGCCCGAGTTTCCTGGCACTGGGCACGGGCAAAGTCGCCGATGTCAGGATCGGCGGCTCGCAGCGCGACTTTCCCGCCACTCGGCACGCGCCGGTCGCCGAATGGCGCGATCGGTGGCACATAGCGCGACTTTCGCGCCACTCGGCACACGCAGGTCGCCGAGTGTCAGGAAAAGCCGGTTACGCGTCCTCGCCTCGAGTCCCGCCGGCCTCGGTAGCCTCGTCGGCGGCCATCGCCGGTAGCTCCAGGACCAGCCGGGCCCCGTGCGGCGACGGCGCGGCCGCCAGCCGACCGCCATGACTGGCCACGATCGCGGTGGCGATGGCCAGACCGCGACCGCGCCGGGCCCGCCCTGCCTGGGCCCGGCGTGCCAGCTCGGCCACCGGCGCGGGGAGACCGGGTCCCGTGTCGCTCACCTCGACGCGAACCCAGCCGGCTCGGGCCGAGCCGCGGATCTCGACCGACCCCTCCCCGTGCTCGATCGCGTTCGCGATCAGGTTGCCGGTGGCCTGGGCGAGCCGCAGCCGCTCGCCCCAGACGCCGACTGCGGGTCCCGACCACGTGGCATGCAGCTCGACCCCCGCCGCGGTGCCCGCCGGGCGCCACGCCTCGACGGAGTCCGCCAGCAGCGTCGCGAAGTCGACCCGCTCGGGCGGATGCCAACTGGGCAGCCGTCGCGTGCGAGCGACGTCGAGATCCTCGAGCGCGAGCGCGGCGCGGCCCAGCTCGAGGTCGATCGCGCGCAGGCGCGCGGGCGACAGATCGCCGGTCCCCGCGCCAAGCTGGAGCCCCAACCGGGCCGCGGTCAGCGGCCCGCGCAGCTCGTGGCAGGCGCGGGCGACGGTCTCCATCCGGCCGGTGAGCGCTCGCCACGCCGCGCCCGCGGCCAGGCCGGCACCGCCGGCCGCCAGCCATCCGGCGAGAGCCACCGCGATCACGACCTCAGGCCTCCGTCAACCAGGCGATAGCCGACACCCCATACGTTGACGATGAAGCGGTCACCGCTGCGGTTGAGCTTCTGGCGCAGACGGAACGCGTGCGAGTCGAGGGTGCGGGTCCTGCCCATGGCCACGAAGCCCCACACGCCGCGCAGTAGTTCCTCGCGCGTGTATACACGTGTGGGCTCGGCGGCCAGGGCGCGCAGCAGTGCGAACTCCTTCTTGGACAGCGCGATCGGCTCGCCGCGGACCCACACCTGACGGCTCAGCGGATCGAGATCGAGCGACCCGATCCGCAGGCGGCCGGCCCCCGGCCGGCGCTCGGTGCGCCGTAGCAGGGCTCGAACGCGGGCGCTCAGCTCGTGGTAGGAGAAGGGCTTCGGCATGTAGTCGTCGCACCCGCGGTCGAATCCGCGCAGGCGGTCGAGCTCGCTCACCCGCCCGGACAGCACGAGCAGCGGAAGGTCGGGGTCGAGGCGGCCGGCGATACGGTCCGCGGCGCGCACATGCTCGAGCAGGTCGAGCCCGTCGCCATCGGGCAGTCCCAGATCGACGATGGCCAAGTCGGGGAACGAGGTGTCGAGCAGGTGCTGCGCGTCGCCCACAGCGTCGGCTTCGATCACCTCATAACCGTCCGCCGACAGGTTGTCGGCCAGGAATGTGCGGGTGCTGCGATCGTCCTCGACGACGAGGATCGTGGCGGATGCGGATTGTCCCTTCATGCTGCGTCAGAGCCTCTGCCGCAGCCAAATTCACCCCCCCGCCCGGGGATGAGTTATCCGGTCCGCGCCGCCGCCCGATCGGAGATCGTGAACCACACGGTCTTGCCCGACTCGGGCGCCGTGTCCACCCCCCACCGCGCCGAGAGCATGTCGATGATCTTCAGCCCCCGGCCGCTCGGATCGGTCGGCTCGGGCGAGCGCATGGTCGGCGTGCCGCCGGCGCGGTCGGTGGCCTCGACGCGGATCTCGCGTCCGCTGCGGATGATCGTAAGCGCAAAGCCGCTGTTGGTGTGGCGAATGCAGTTCGTCGCGAGCTCGGAGACCATCAGCTCAACCGCCTCCAAGATGTCGGCCGAGGCGCCGCGGAGCACGTTCATGGCGAACCGCCGCGCGGCGGGCACCGACTGCGGCTCGTGTGGAAAGCTGCGCGTGTCCCTCATCACGCCACCTTCAGGGTGTCGGCGAGACCCATCGATTCCACGACCCGGCGCAGGAGAGCGGGGACATCGCGCAGCTCGATGTCCGGCACGCGCGTCGCCCACTGCACCCACAGGGCAATGGCCGAGCTATCGGCGAAGCGGAGATCGTGCACGTCGACGATCAGGCGGGCCGGTTCGCGGTCGAGGTGCGGCGCGACCGCGGCCGAAAGCTCGTCGACGTTGGTCATGTCAAGCTCGCCGCGGATCGTCACGGTCACGCTGTGGCCGTCGGACTCGACGAGATCGAAGGTCATCTCGGATTTCTCGATCATCAGGAGTGCCACCTGAGCGCGGCAATGGCGGTGTCGTCATCACCGGCGTCGCCGCGCAGATCGTCGATCAGGCGAGCGAGGAG
>JAFAYP010000412.1 GCA_019240305.1 Solirubrobacterales bacterium | reverse complement strand
CCGGGCCAGCTCGCCTACGATCACCTCGGCCACGAGCGCCCGCAGCCCCTGGCCCTGGGCGCGGAACTTGACCACGTACAGGCCATCGTCGTCGGCCTCTACCAGGCCGGGCAGCGACCCGCCCTCGCGCAGCGGCGTGACGTAGCGGATCGCGGCGACCGACCGCAGCGCGGTGGAGACAGTCATGCCGCGGAAGGTACGGGTTACGTCAACGCGGCGTAGGCGGCGGCCCCATCGCTTAGGCGCCGCCGCTGTGGACCGGCGGCCGCGCGGGCGGAGCCGTGGCGGGGCCGGGGGGCGGGGGGCGGGTTACGCCTCAGTCGAAAGCCGGCCGCGCGCCGATTGTGCGGAAACTCGCGCCAGAGGCGAGTTTCGGCGCACTCGATCGGCGGAGCTCACCGAGTGCTGCGAAACCGGGGATGGAAAATCCCTTGACCGCCGATCTCGCCGGCCATCGCTCACAGGTGAACCGCGGCCATTCCGGTTTCGTCGTAGCGCTCCCCGGCCACCGTCGGCAGCTCGGCCTCGATCCTCCGGAGGTCCTCGGCGGTGAGCCGTACGTCGGCCGCCCCGGCGTTCTGCTCCAGATACTCGCGCCGCTTGGTCCCCGGGATCGGCACGATGTCCTCGCCCTGGGCCAGCACCCACGCGATCGCCAGCTGCGCGGCCGTCGCGCCCTTCTCCTCGGCGAGCTCGGCGACCTTCTGCGCCAGCTGTAGGTTCGCCTTCAGGTTCTCGCCGCTGAAGCGCGGTCCGTTCCGCCGAAAATCACCCTCGTCGAGCTGATCGGGCGACGTGAACCGACCGGACAGGAAGCCGCGACCGAGCGGCGAGTAGGCCACGAAGCCGATGCCCAGCTCGCGACAGGTGGCCAGCACGCCGTTCTTTGACGGGTCGCGTGACCACAGCGAGTACTCGGTCTGCACCGCGGTGATTGGGTGCACGGCGTGCGCGCGGCGGATCGTGTCCGGTGCCGCCTCGCTCAGCCCGATGTGGCGCACCTTGCCCTGCTGAACGAGCTCGGCCATCGCGCCGACGGTCTCCTCGATCTCGATCTGCGGATCGACGCGGTGCTGATAGTAGAGGTCGATGCTCTCGACCCCCAGCCGCTGCAGCGAACCGTCGATCGAGCTGTGAACGTGATCGGCCGAGCCGTCGAGCTTCCCCACGGTGGACATCTCGCCGGGGGTCGCGTTGTCCATCCGGCGGGCGAACTTGGTGGCGATGACGTAGTCGTCTCGCCGCCCCTTAATCGCGCGTCCGACCAGCTCCTCGTTGGTGAGCGGGCCGTAAAGCTGCGCGGTGTCCAGGAAGTTGATCCCCAGCTCGCGCGCCCGGTGGATGGTGGCGATGGCCTCGTCCTCATCGGCCGCGCCATAGAAGGCCGACATGCCCATGCATCCCAGCCCAAGTTCCGATACCTCGAGTGATCCCAGCTTGCGTGTGTTCATGGATCTCAGCTTAGGCGCGCGCCCGATCCAGGACCTCGAGCCCGAGCCCCTCGGGTGCGTGCAGGGCGAGCATCTGGGGGCCGAGGTCGGCCGGCGGCACGGTGAGCAGCGAGCCGACGATCATCGCCGCGAACGCGAGCGGCACTGACACGATTGCCGGCTGGGTCAGGAGCGAGTCGAGCGGCCCGCTGAGGCTCTGCGCGCCCAGGACGACGCCGGCGGTGATCATGCCGATCGCCACCACGCCACCCACCACGATGCCGATGGCCGCTCCTCGCGAGGTCAGGCGCGGCCACCAGATCCCGAGCACGAACAGCGGGCAGAACGTGCTGGCGGCAAGCGCGAAGGCCCAGCCGACCAGGATGCTGATGTCGACGCTGCGCACCGCCAGTGCCACGACCGCGGGCAGAGCCATGCCCGCCATGGCCACGATCCGAAAACGCCGACGACGCACGCTCAAGCCCACGCCCCGCCTGCCGCGACCCCACACGTCGTAGGAGACCGTGCCGGCGATCGAGATCAGCAGGCCGGACGAGGTGGACATGAAGGCCGCGAACGCTCCGGCCGCGGTCATCGCGCCCAGCACGTGACCGCCGACTCCCGGCCAGGCCAGGATTGGCAGTCGGAGCACCACGGTGTCGGTCTGTCCGGTCATGTACAGCCCGGGCGCGAGCGCGCGACCGAGGGCGCCGTAAACGGGCGGGAACAGGTAGAACAGAGCGAGCAGGGCCAGCACCCGAACCGTCGTCGCGCGCGCGGCGGGGCCGTCCGGATTGGTGTAGAAGCGGATCAGGATGTGCGGAAGCCCCATCGTCCCCAGGAAGGTGGCAAGCAGCAGCGAGTAGATGAAGAGCGGCGCCCCCTCGCCCTGCGAGCGCAGCGGCCGCGCCCAGTCGCGTCCGGTCTGCCATGGGGTGCCCGGCGTCACCGGCACGACCGCGCCCGGCGGCAGCGCGATTCGACCGGGGGAGAGCACCAAAGACTCACCGGCGCGGGCGTGAATCTCCCGCCCGGAGAGCTCGAAGGTCGTGTCCACCGGGAAGCGGACGGATTGGCGGTGATCGAGCGCCACGACCAGGCCGTGCGCGGGCGCGCGCGGCACCTCGTCTCCGAAGATCGTCGCGCGACCGGGCAGACCACCCAGGTACACAAGCAGCACGATCGCCGGCAGGGCGATCGCCACCGTCTTGACCCAGAACTGGAAGGCTTGCACGTAGGTGACCCCGCGCATGCCACCGAGCGCCACGTACAGCGTCACCACGATCGCCACGACCACGATCCCGACGGCGTACGGCGCGTTGGCCACCTCGCTGAACGCGATCCCGGCGCCCTTCAGCTGCGGGATCAAGTAGAAGGTGTCGATGCCGAGCACGGCCGCCACGGCCAGGTTGCGCAGCCGTCGGCTGGCCAAGCGCCCCTCGGCAAAGTCCGGCAGGGTGTAGGAGCCGAAGCGGCGCAGCGGCGCCGCGACGAACAGCAGCAGCGCGAGGTATCCGGCGGCGAAGCCGACCGCCTGCCACAGCGCCGGTACTCCGATCTGCATCTCCAGGCCGGCGATGCCCAGGAAGCTCGCGGCCGACAGGTACTCGCCCGACACCGCCGCCGCGTTCCACCAGGGAGACATCGCTCGCGAGGCCACGTATAGATCGGAGGTGCTCCGCGCAAAGCGAACGCCCCACGCCCCGATGCCCACGGTGGCCAGCGTGACCAGCGCGACAGCCAGAATCGGGATGATCATGCGTCGCCGATCAGGTCCCGGAACGACTCGTCGAGCGCGTCGGCGCGCCGCTTGTAGATCAGCCCGACGACCGCGAACAGCGGGAACAGCGGCCCGGCCACGAGCAGCGCGGCCAGCGGAATGCCGAGCACGTGGATGCGCTCGAGCCCGGGGAGCAGCACGAACAGGAGCGGCAGCGAGCCGATCAACCCCCCGAAGGCGATCAACCCGAGCAACGAGAGCTCGAGTTGGGCGCGCCGCAGCCGCGTGAGGTACAGCTCGCCGTGGGCGGTCTTGTCGGCCAGCTCGTCCCGGGGAGTCCGCCGCCCCGCCGACGGGCCGGGTGCCTCCGAGCTCACGAGCGCAGACGACGGCGCAGCGCCGGCATGTGCCGCCGCGCCACCGGGACCTCGCCGCCGTTCTCGAACATCAGCAGCGCGGTTCCGTTGAGCAGCGGCCGGATCTCGGTGACCCGCCTCAGGTTGGCCAGATATCGCCGGTGCACGCGCAGGAACCCGTGGGCGTCGAACCGCCGCTCGACGTCGGCCAACGTCCCCCGCGCCAGGTAGCGGCCGCTGTCGGCAAACACGCGTAGGTAGTCGCCGTAGGCCATCACGTAGAGGATCGAGCTGCGCTTGAGCAGCCGCATGCCGCCCGCGCGGGCGTTGCTGACCGCCATCACGTCGTCCTCCTGGCTCGGATCGGCGCCGGTGCCATGCAAACCGTTGGCCGGCGGCTCATCGACCACGGCGGCGCTGGCGAGCACGCGGTCGAGCGCTTCGGCCACCCGCTGCGGCGTCACCGGCTTCATCAGGAAATCGAGCGCGCGCACCTCGAAGGTGGCCACCGCTGAGGTGTCGAACGCACTGACGAACACCAGCGCGGGCGGCCGCGCGAACGCCTTGAGCACGCGGGCCAGCTCGAGCCCGTCGAGCTCTGGCATGCGGACGTCGAGGAAGATCGCGTCATAGGAACGGCGGCTGGCTTTGACGATCGCCTCGTGTCCGCTGGCCGCTGTCTCGACCTCGTGCACACGCGGGCTGGCGCGCAGGATCCGGGCCAGGTCTTCCAGCTGAGGCGGCTCGTCATCGACGGCCAGGACGCTCAACGCGGGCTCGCTCACGCCGCGCGCACCCCCACGCGGAACTTGGGCACGACCATCACCACGGTCGTCCCGCGGGCCGGCTCGCTCTGGATCTCCAGGCCGTAGTCCTCGCCGAAGGTGGCCCGCAGACGCCGGTTGACGTTGCTCAGTCCGATCCCGCCGCGCGCGCCACTCAGCGCCGAGGCCGCCTCCTCGCCGTCCATCCCCAGTCCGTCGTCGCACACCCGCAGCTCCACATCGAGGTCGTGGTCGATGCCCAGGATCTCGACCGTCCGCCTGCCGGCGCGCGCCTCGACGCCGTGCTTGACCGCGTTCTCGACCAGCGGCTGGAGCGAGAGCACCGGTACCACGGTCTGCAGCACATCGGGATCGACCTGGACGCGCACGCTCAGCCGGTCGCCGAAGCGTGCCTGCTCGAGGCGCAGGTACTTCTCCACGTAATGCAACTCTTCGGCAATCGTCACGTACGTGCGCTCGCCGCGAAACGCGTATCGGGTGAAGTCGGCGAACTCGGCCAGCAGCGT
>JAFAYP010000374.1 GCA_019240305.1 Solirubrobacterales bacterium | reverse complement strand
GCTCGCAGTACTCCTACTTCGGCCACGAGGAGTGGAAGGACTACGCCGCCGAGGTCAAGTCGCTCGAGAGCGCGCTGATGGTGCGCGGCCGGATCCTCGCCGCATTCGAGGCCGCGGAGGCCGAGCCGGATCCCGACGAGCGCGCCGCGTGGCTGACCTTCGCAGTGGTCGGCGGGGGTCCCACCGGCGTGGAGATGGCCGGGCAGATCGGCGAGCTGGCCCGCGACACGCTGAAGCGCGACTTCCGCTCGATCCAGAGCCGCTCTGGGCGAATCCTGCTGATCGAGGCTGCCGATCGGCTGCTCGGCGGCTTTCCGCCTTCACTGTCAAAGCGAGGCCAGCGCTCGCTCGAGCGAATCGGGGTCACGCCGATGCTGAACACGACGGTCGTCGGCGTCGAGGACGGCGCGGTGACGATCGAGCCGTCCGGGGGCGAGCCGCAACGAATCCCGACCCGGACGATCATCTGGGCGGCCGGCGTGACGGCGTCCCGGATGGCCACCACGCTCGGCGAGCTCACCGGCGCCGAGCTCGACCGGGCCGGCCGCGTGACGGTCGAGCCGGACCTGACGCTGCCGGGCCATCCCGAGGTGTTCGCGCTGGGCGACATGGTTCGCGTGCGCCAGGCGGACGGGAGCGTGACGACTCTGCCGGGCGTCGCGCCGCCCGCCATGCAGGAGGGCCGCTACGTCGCCAAGGTGATCAAGGCCCGGCTGAACGGTCAGAGCATCGGGCCGTTCCGCTATCACGACAAGGGCAATCTGGCCACGGTCGGTCGCGGAGCGGCGGTGGCCGACATCAAGGGCCTGCACCTGAGCGGATTCTTCGCCTGGCTCACGTGGCTGCTCATCCACCTGTGGTACCTGGTCGGCTTCCAGAACCGCGTCGTGGTGTTCGTCCGGTGGTCGTTTAGCTTCTTCACGCGAGGTCGGAGCGCCCGGCTGATCACCGCGCAGGCAACGCAGCACCCAAGCGAGCACCGCGTCGCTTGACGCGGGGCCCGGGTGGCGCTGGCACCCTCACCGGTACCCGTGTCGCGCCGTCGCTGCGCACGAGGCTCCCGCCGCACGCCCGGCAGCATGCGACGTGCCGCACCGCCTCGTAGGTCCAGTCGGCCTCGCACACCGTGCAGCGGTAGAGCGGGGAAGTGGCAGGGCTCACCCGGCAAGGTGTACGCCCCGGCCTGTAACACCGGGGTAACGCGCACACGCGAAAGCCGGCCGCGCTCGCGGGGGCGCCGGCCTAGTCGATGTGAACCGCGTCGTGGAGGATCAGCACGCGCGCCTGACCACCCGGGCTCAGCCCCAGCTTGACCATCGAGCGCCCGACCGCGACCTCCTCCACCCACACGTGCTCGTAATCGTTGAGCTGACCCAGTGCAGCGACCTGCTGCATCGCCCGGGCGAGGTGTGCGACCTCGTCGGGGCTGCCCTCAAGTCGCTCGATCCCGCGTTCGGTGGCGAACGTGACGGCCAATCCCTCGTCCGTCTCGTGCGCTTCAAGCAGTTCCAGACTCATGGATCCCTCCAGTCTACGTATGACTACAACGCGCCCGCGGGGCCCGTCCTTGCGCGCCAAACAGAATAGGCTGGGCGCTCGCGGCGAGGCACCACACCGGCAAAAGGAGAGAGGCGATGAGCGAGACGCGGGTCAAGTTCGTGCTCGACGAGTCGGACATCCCAACTCATTGGGTCAACCTGATGGCCGACATAAATGACCCGGCCCAACCCGCCCCGCCGCCGCTGCATCCGGGGACCAAGGAGCCGGCCGGGCCCGACGACCTCAGCCCGATCTTCCCGATGGCGCTGATCCTCCAGGAGGTATCGCCAGAGCCCGAGATCGAGATCCCCGAGCCCGTGCGCGAGGCCTACAAGCTGTGGCGGCCAACCCCCCTGTTCCGCGCCCACCGCCTGGAGCGCGAGCTCGATACCCCGGCGCACATCTACTACAAGTACGAGGGCGGCTCACCGCCGGGGTCGCACAAGGCGAACACCTCGGTGCCCCAGGCCTACGAGAACGCCCAGGCCGGGATCCGCAAGCTGAGCACCGAGACCGGCGCCGGGCAGTGGGGCTCGGCTCTGGCCTTCGCATGCCGCCTGTTCGGACTCGAGTGCGAGGTGTGGATGGTCGGCTCCAGCTACGACCAGAAGCCCTACCGACGCTCGATGATGCAGGCCTGGGGCGCCACCGTGCACCGCTCTCCCTCCGACATGACCGAGGCCGGCCGCGCCCAGGCCGAGCACACCACGGGCTCGCTCGGGATCGCGATCTCCGAAGCCGTCGAGGTCGCTGCCCAGAACGCCGACACCAACTACTCCCTCGGCTCGGTGCTCAACCACGTGCTGCT
>JAFAYP010000295.1 GCA_019240305.1 Solirubrobacterales bacterium | reverse complement strand
CCAGCCTCGAGGGCTTCGAGGCGTTTCTGTCCACCCGGCTTGGAGAGCTACCGGCCGTCGACAAGCTCGACTCCCACATCACGATGAAGCTGATCAAGGCTCCGGAGCACCAGATCGAGCCGCGCAGCACCGGCCTCCGTTCCGTCCCGCACGGCTCGTAGCCCGACGCGCCCCTCCGGCTCACGCACGCTCTCTCAGCACAGCGGGACCCAGACGTCGGCCTGTCTGGCAACCCCGGCGCCGCACCAGGCGCCGGGGTCCGCGCGGCCGGGCGCCGTGGTCGGTCCTGACGATCGGCTTCAATGTGCGTCATCTGTAGGCGTGAGTCAGGCAGCGGCCAGTGGCGGTAGCCGCACGAACCAGCGTACGAGCCGGCACCGCGCCTTTGCGGCTGCTGGGAGACGAGCGTCTGGCCCGTCTGGCTGCAGCGGGCCACGCCCATGCGTTCGCGATCGTCTACGAGCGTCATCACCAGGCGCTGTATCGCTACTGCCGGTCGATCGTGCGCAACGACGCCGATGCCCAGGATGCGCTGCAGTCGACCTTTACCGCGGCGTTCGCCGCCCTGGCGCGCGGCGCCCGCGATATGCCGATCCGCCCGTGGCTGTTTCGCATCGCCCACAACGAAGCGGTGTCGACGCTGCGGCGCCGGCGGCCGACCGCCGAGCTCTCGGAGGCGACGGATCTCGGCACGGTGTCAGTCGAGGACGAGGTCGAGGAGCGGGCGCGACTCGACCTGCTGCTGGAGGACCTGCGCGAACTGCACGAGCGACAGCGCTCTTCGCTGGTCATGCGGGAGCTTGGCGGCCTCTCGCACGAGGAGATCGCGCTGGCGCTCGAGACGTCGGTCGGAGCCGCCAAGCAAGCGATCTACGAGGCGCGCCGGTCGCTGTTCGAGTTCGGCGAGGGTCGAGCCATGCCGTGCGATGAGATCCGCCGAACGATCTCCGACGCCGACGGGCGGCATCTGCGCAGCCGCCGGGTCCGCGCCCACCTTCGCGACTGCCAGAAATGTGCTGGGTTCGCCGCCGCCATCCCTGAGCGCCGGCGTGACCTGTCGGCGCTTGTCCCGGCGTTGCCTGCGGTGACCGCCGCCGGTCTGCTCGCGCGCGCGTCCGGCGCGGCCTTGACTCACGGTGGCGTCGGCGCAAGCCACGGCGCCGGGAGCGGCTTGGCGGGGCTGGCCACCGGTGCCGCAGGGAAGGCAGCCGGCGCCTCGCTGGCGGCAAACGCCCTGGCCGGGGTCGCCGTCGTGGCCACTGCCACAGTCGGGGTCACCGTCGGCATCGACAAGGTCGTGCACGACGTTCATCTCTTCTCGGCCGCCCATCGCGGCGCAAGCTCCGCGGTTCACCACGCGGGCCCGGCGGGCACGCCCGCTCCCGTGATCTCCGCGCCGCGATCCGGCCCGTCAAGGGATCTGAGCAGCTCTGACGTAGCGCGCCCCAATGCGTCCGGGGCGCCCGCCCACCACACGAGCCGAGCGACCGCCGCCCGCCTGAGTCCGAGCTCGACACGCTGGCGCGGCCGCGGCCTGCGACCCGGAACGAGCCCGCGACATGGCGCCTCGGCAAGCGCGTCCGCGATTCAGGCCGCCCGAACCACGGAGACGCATCCGGGGCACGGACCGCCGCCCTGGGCCGGATCCGGATCGGGCCACTCGCACGGCGGCGCATCGGCGCCCGGGCACTCGGACGCCGCACCGGGGCACTCCGGCGCCGCACCAGGACACTCCGGCGCCGCACCAGGACACTCCGGCGCCCCGCCCGGACACACGAAGGCCGCAGGATCGTCGGCCGCAGCCGGATCTGGCCCGCCCGGACAGAGAGGCGGTAAATCTGGGACGAAGGCCGGCAACGGACCGCCGCCGTGGGCCGGATCGGGCCGGCCATCGGGGGCATCGGCTGGTCACTCGACCCCGAGCCCCGCCGGATCCGTCACCGCCGTCACGTCCACGCCGACTCCTCGGTCCGCCGCCACTGGACCTCCCGCCGGGCCGCCCGGAGCAGCCGTATCGGCCGCCCACCGGCACTAGGCACGATCAGCAATTAGCAGCAATAGGTCCTGACCTGCGGCCGCCTACCGCGTAGTGCGTGGCAGAGGACACGTCACCGCGATGAGGCGGGCCGGGCAATCGAGTCCGAGCGGGGCCCGTCTCACGCGGTGGCGAAACTGATCGCAGGAGGAGCCATGACCGACGTGATGGTCGCGACCGGCGAAGCCACGGAAGGACAGTTGTGAGATGACGGCCGAGGCCGCAGCCGCGTTGTTGGGGACGAGCCCCACGATCTTGAAACTGTGGGAGAAGCGATTCGGCTATCCGGTGTCGATGCGCTCCACCGACGGTCAGTCGCACTACGCCGACGAGGTGATGCTCGCATTGCATGACGCACTCAGCCGCGAGCTGTCGATCCCATCGGCGATCCGCCACGCCCGCCGGCTTGAGCGGCTCCCGGCGCCCGTAGCCGCGGTGGATCGCAACTGATGACTCGAGAGGAGGCACGATAAGACAGCAAGCCAGGCTCGCGACGATCGCGGCATCCTGGTGCTGGGCCTTTCGCAGGCCGCAGCCGTTGCCGCCGAGCGTGGAACGCCGTACCGCGTCTGCGTGTCCGGAGCCAAGAAGCTGCTCAAGCAGCAAGCCGGCGAGTAAGCCGGCCACTGCGCGCTGTCCCCTCGCGCAGTCGCTGATCAGTCGGTGGCGCCGCCGGCGGGTGCGCATCCCCGCTGGTGGCGTCGCCGGCAGGTAGCCGCCGGCAAATGTCGCGAAGGCGCGCCGATCGCGAGACCCCGGATGGCCTACTTGCGTCGGTCGACCGCGCGCTGGAGCTGCTCCTTGTTCATGCGCGAGCGGCCGTCGATGCCGAGATCCTTGGCCTCGTTGTAGAGCTGGTCGCGGGTGCGGCCCTTGGGCCGGTTGGTGCCCGAGCGCTGCCCCCCGCGCCGCGACGACGACATGTCGTTGGTCGACGTGCGCGAGCGAGTGCGTGACTCACCCGCACGAGCTCTCTCCTTGTTGACGGTACGCGCGGCAATCTCCTCGGCGCGGCTCTCGCTCGCGCCCTGATCCTTCTCGCTCTGCTTGATGTGCTCGTACTGGCGTGCGCGCTTGGTTCCCTTCTGTACGCCGCGAGGTGGCATCTCGCCCTCCTTCGATTGCTCGTCGCCTTGCTGATACCCGCGAGCCCGCAGGGTTAGCATCGAGGCGGTGAGCTCCAAGGAGCGGTGGCTGGAGACGACGTGGCCGAGGGTCAGGGCATGGCTCCCCGCGCCGCCGGCGGTCGTCGTCGAGCTGGGCTGCGGGTCGCGCGGCGGGTTCGTCCCCGCGCTCGAGGCCGACGGCTACGACGCACTCGGTGTCGACCCCCAAGCGCCGGACGGCGCGAGCTACCGCCGCATCCAGTTCGAGCGCAGCGAGCTGCCGGACGACGCGGACGCGATTGTGGCCTCGCTATCCCTGCACCATGTGGCCGATCCCGCCGCCGTTCTCGACCGCATCGCCGGCGCGCTCCGCCCAGGCGGCTCGCTCGTGGTCGTAGAGTGGGACTGGGAGCGCTTCGACGAGGCGAGCGCCCGGTGGTGCTTCGAGCGCCTGGACCACGAGGAGGAAGGATGGCTCCATCGCACGCGCGACCGCTGGCTGGCCTCGGGGCTGCCATGGGGAACGTACCTGCCGGGCATGGCGGCGGAGCACGGCCTGCACAGCGCCCGAACGCTCATTGATCGACTCGACGAGCGCTTCGAGCGCCGGCGCCTGGAACGGGGCGCCTATTTCTTTGCGGAGCTCGCGCAGACAAGCGAGGCCGACGAGCTCGAGGCGATCGCCGCGGGACAGATCAACGCACTGCGGATCGACTACGGCGCGATCAAGCCGTGACCTCGCTCGGGGTGGCCCGGCGCACCCGCTTTCGCACCACGCTCTCCGAGCCCTCGAGCCGGCCGGCCAGCTCGGCCCTCGTGGCGGCGGTACCAGGCGCCGAACGCAGCGGGGTCCTGAGCGGTGCCGGCCAGGAGCTGCGCGTCGGTCCACGTCTCGAACGACCTCGTGCCTCGCTTCCTTGCCGGCAAGCCTTGCATTTGTGACCGGGCGGGGCTAGCGCGCCTAGTAGAACTCCAGGCATGGCTCCCGTGCCCGAGACGATCGTCGACGCCGGCGGGCGCGATCTGCGCGTGTCGAACCCCGACCGCGTGATCTTCCCGCCCACCGAGCGCACCGCGCCGGTCACCAAGCTGGACATCGTGACCTACTACCTCGCCGTCGAGGATGGGATCATGCGCGCCCTGGCCCGCCGGCCGACCACGCTCGAGCGCTGGCCCAAGGGCGTGTACCCGGGCATGGTGCTGTCCACCCGCGAGGGGCGGCTCGGCGATGCCTTCTACCAGAAGCGGGTTCCCAAGGGGGCGCCGGACTACGTGCAGACCGCGCAGATCCAGTTCCCCTCGGGCCGGGCTGCCGACGAGGTGTGTCCCACCGAGGTGGCGGTCGTCGGCTGGGCGGCGCAGATGGGGACGATCACCTTTCATCCGTGGCCGGTGCGCCGCGATGACGTCGACCATCCCGACGAGCTGCGCATCGACCTCGACCCCCAGCCCGGCACCGACTGGGCGGACGCGGCCGCCGCGGCCGGGGAGGCCCGGCGCCTGCTCGATGAGCTCGGTCTGGCCGGCTTTCCCAAGAGCTCAGGCGGCCGGGGGATTCACATCTACGTTCGGATCGAGCGGCGCTGGACGTTCACCGAGGTGCGGCACGCGGCGATCGCCTTCGGCCGCGAGCTCGAGCGCCGCCTGCCCGACCAGGTCACGACCAGCTGGTGGAAGGAGCAGCGCGGCGAGCGGATCTTCATCGACTACAACCAGAACGCGCGCGATCGGACGATCGCCTCGGCCTACAGCATCCGTCCCAAGCCCGGCGCGCCGGTATCGGCCCCATTGGCTTGGGAGGAGCTTCCCGACATCGCCCCGGAGGACTTCACGGTGGCCACCATGCCGGTCCGCTTCGCCCAGCTGGGCGACCGGCATGCGGCTATCGACGAGCGGTCCTACTCGATCCAGCCGCTCCTCGATCTCTACGAGCGGGATCTGGCGGCCGGGCTCGGCGACATGCCCTACCCGCCGGACTATCCCAAGATGCCCGGCGAGCCCAAGCGGGTGCAGCCCTCGCGCGATCGCGACCGCCCCCGCTGATTCGCCCCCGCTGAGCGCCCTTACCGTATGAACGATCGCGACCGTGGGCGATACACAACGCCCCAAACGGTCGCGCGCGAGCTTTGGCGATTCAGGTGACACATGTGCAACCTGAGCGCCAAAGTCCGGCCCCGGACGACCCCGGGCCCAGAGGCACTTGTTACCCGCTCACAACCGTTTTCCGGTGTGACGAGCTCACCGGACAGCGCCAACAAGAGATCAACGCCCCTCAGGGCGACTGCGGCAGCTTGACCTTCTTCCCGCCACCGCCACCGCCACCGCCCCGCCGGCGTGCCGGCGCGCTCGGCGGTGGGACCACGGGCCCAATGTCGCCGTCCGGCGCCTCGTCGAGATCGACGATCACCGGCGCGTGATCGCTCGGCCCGGTCCCCTTGCGGGCGTGCCGGTCGATCCAGGCTGCCCGCACCCGCTCGGGCACCGAGCCGCCGGCCAGGATCAGGTCGATCCGCATCCCCAGGTCCTGGTGGAACATGCCGGCCCGGTAGTCCCAGTAGCTGAACACACGCTCGTTCGGCCAGCGGTCGCGCACCACATCGTGCAAGCCGAGGGCCTGCAGCGCGGCCAGCGCGGCCCGCTCGGGTTCGGTGACGTGGGTCTGGCCGATGTAGGCCTCCGGATCGAACACGTCCTCGTCGGTCGGCGCGATGTTCATGTCGCCGCACACCACCGCGTCCGAAGGCCCCTCCGCCACCACATCGCGCAGCGCCTGAAGCCAGGCCAGCTTGTAGTGATAGTGCTCGGACTCGGGGGTGCGTCCGTTCGGCACGTACACCGAGAAGACCCGGATGCCGCCGCACGTGGCGGCGACGGCGCGCGCCTCTGGATGCGGAAAGCCGGGCGCGCCGTCCAGTCCGCGGACGACGTCCTCGAGCCCCACCCGTGAGAGGATCGCCACGCCATTCCAGGCGGCCTCGCCGTGGGCAGCCACCCCATAGCCGCGCGAGGACACCTGGTCGCCCAGCAGCTCGGCGAACGCCTGGTCGGCCACCTTGGTCTCCTGCAGGCACACCACGTCGGGCCGGCGCTCATCGAGCCAGGGCAGCAAGCGCGGCAGGCGCTGCTTGAGCGAGTTGACGTTCCAGGTGGCGATCCGCACCGACGCAACGGTAGCGCCGGACCCGGGACCGCGGACCCCGGACCGATTAAGAGATCAGCTGCGCTGCGGCGTGGAGCCGTTGTTGTGCATGCACAGCAGCGGCTCGGTCACGCTGACCTTGCTCTGGCCCGCGGAGTCCTTGGCCGTCGCGGTGAACTTGACCGGGTCGCCCATATGTAGCGACCGGGTCGTGAACGACACCGAGTACCAGGCCAGATGGCCGTTGTGACCCACGGCCGCCTGGCACTTGCCGCCCAGGCACACCGTGATGTGATTGCCGGCCCGCGGACCCAGGTTCGAGTACACGAACACGCTGACCTCGCGCGTGACCTTCGCGCTTCCGAAGTAGCCGACCTCCTCGGTCTTGATCACCGGCCTGGAGGCATGTGCCCCGGCGCTCGCCAGCGGCAGCACCGCGAACAGCGCCGCCGCGCCCAGTACCG
>JAFAYP010000293.1 GCA_019240305.1 Solirubrobacterales bacterium | reverse complement strand
AGTGTCCCGGCAGACGCCTTCGCGAACTGGCGCCACGCGGGGGCGACGCGGGCGGTCCTCGGCGCGGCGGCCCAGATCGTCTGTTGTTCTGAGTTCGAGCGGGATCTGGTTTGCCGGATGGTTCCCGAGGCGGCCGCTCGGACACAGGTCCTCCCCGACGGAGTGAACGTGGCGGCGCTCCGCGCGGCCGAGCCATTTGACATCGAAGGCACCGTGGCGCTCGTCGTGGACAGGCTGGGCGATGAGACAGGCGTCGGACGCGCGATCGCGGCGGTGCCAAGCCTCCCGCCCGACTTTCAGCTCGTCGTAGTCGGTGATGGACCGGCGCGATCTCGACTGTCCGCGTTTGCCGCTGACCTCCGGATCTCCTCACGGGTGCGATTCATGGGTGCGGTTTCGGACGAGCTGCTGTTCCGGTGGCTGCGCACCGCTCGTGTCGTCCTCGCCCTCTCCGATGGCCGTGGATCCGGATCGCTGGTGACCGAGGCGCGCGTGGCCGGCGTCGCCGTGGTGGCATCCGACGTGCCTGCTCACCGCCAGGCCGCTGGCCAGCCGGGCGTCGGGCCCGTCGTCTTCGTCGCGCCGAGGGGCTCGCCGCTCGACGTGGCCGATGCGATCGAGGAGGCTGCGCGGCTGCCGACGAGCTCCAGCGCGGCGTTGCTTGCGTCCGCTTCGCCTTCTTGGGAATCGGTGATCGACGCCACCTGGAGGCTCTACGCACGCCTCGTCGGAGATCGAGTCGATGCCGAGCCGACGACGGCTGCGAACGCGAGCGAGGTGGTTGATCTCACCGCCCAACTCCGGGCTGGGCGTCAGTCCCGGACCGAGCCGGTGATCTCCGGCGCGGCGCAGAGCGGGGCCGATCAGGACAACGGACGGTCGCGGTGGCAGGGTCGGCGCCGGGTCGAAGGGCGCACGAATGGAGCGCGCAGATGGCCCTGATACCCGACGCCGGCAGGGAAACCCCGCATTCGGCGATGCGCCGAGCCGTCGATCCGTTCGTCAGTGTGGTCGTCGTCGCCAGTGGCGACATGCGCATGCTGGAGCGCTGCCTGCGCTCGATCCTGAGCAGCGACTACGACGATTTCGAGGTGATAGTTGTCGAGCCCCGCCCAGGTTCCCTGGATATTCCCCGGATGCTGGTCAACGACTTTCCGAGCGACCAGCGGTTGCGCTACGTGGAGGAGCCATCGTCATCAACCTCGCTTGCCCGTAACACCGGAATGGCTCGGGCCGAGGCCGACGTCGTCGGGTTCGTCGACGACGACGTCGTGGTCGATCGAGGTTGGCTCCGTTCCAGCGCGAAGGCGCTGGTCAGCGAGAGCGGGATCGCGTGTGTGACGAGTCTGTCGTCGCCAGGCGGCTGGGAGAGTGAAATTCGGTCTCTGCTCGAGCCCGCGGGATCCAGTGAGGGATCTGGACGGAAGACATATCGAGCCCTGGACGCCGGGACCGGGACTCCGTTCCTCGCGTACGCCACCGCGGCGCTCGACGGTGGTGGCGGGCTGATGGTGGCGAAGGAGGTCGCTCGCGAGATTGGTGGCTTTGATCCCGCATTGGGTCCGTACACGTTGGCGTGCGGCGGGGAGAAGGTGGATCTCCTCGTCCGGATGCTTCGGCATGGCTACGCGCTCTCATACGAACCGCAGGCAGTTGTGTGGCGTGATGACGCCGCTGCGGCGGAAACCGGGCGCCGCGAGGCCTACCGCCAAGGAGTCGGGCTGGGCGCGATGGTCGGCAAGCAGCTCATAGCCCATCCTCATCGTCGCGAGTGGCTGCGCAGCATTCCTGCGGAGGTGGGCGTGCGCCGGGATCCCGACTGGCGCCAGGCCATCCAAAGCCGGGGCGGCCGCCCGCGCCACGTCGGGTGGATCAGGTGGCTCGGGATGCTCGTCGGTCCGATTGCCTATCTCGTGAGTGCGCTGACCGTGCAGGCGCGCAGCCTGATGGGGGGGCAGTCATCCGGCCCCACACCGGTGCGGACGGTGAGACGGATGGTCGTCGGGGATGAGACGATCAACGTCGTCTGGTTCGGAGAGGCGCCGGCGCTGAAGGTTCGGGTCGGTTGGCAGCGGACCGGGGAGCATGACGCGGCCCTGCGCTTCGAGCAGCTCGTCCTTGGTGCGCCCGCGGCGATCGCCCCGCCCGCCAGGGCGGCCACCGGGACGCTTCAGATCAGCGCTGTGGTGCCTGCTCGCAATGCCGAAGGCTGGATCGAGTCTTGCCTACGCGCGATTCGGGAGAACGAACCCGCGGAGATCATCCTCGTTGATGGTGGGTCGACCGATCGCACGGTCGAGCTCGCGGAACCTTGGGTGGACAAGATCATCGACGACGGCGGCGCGGGGGTGGCAGCGGCACGGATGATGGGGGTGGCCTCAGCGTCGCAGCCGTGGATCGCGTTGGTAGATGCCGACGTGGTGCTGCCGCCCACGGCGTTGCGCGATCTCGACCGGGAGAGATGTGAGCGCCAGCTGGCGGCGCTGCAGGCTGGGCTGCACAGCGTGGGCGCCGGGGACTACTGGAGTCAGTCGCTCGCCAAGCATCACAACCGCGGCAACAGCAGGCAATGGTTCGGCGTCTGCGCCAGCCTCATAGCTCGCGACCTCCTCCTGGCCCACCCACTCGATGGCCACCTGCGTTCCGGTGAGGACATCGATCTGCGGATCCGTCTGAAGCGGGCCGGCTTCCGGATCGGGGTTTCCGAGACCATGGTCGGCCTGCACCGGTTCGCAGATGGATTCGCATTTGCGGGCCAGCAGTGGCTTGCCGACGGGGCCGGACTTGGTCGCATGGTGCGCAAGCATGGGCGCTCGGCGCTGCTCAATGCGATGATCCCGTTCGCTGCTGCGGCGCTCGGGCTGGCCCGGGGGATGCGGGAGGCACTACGGCCGTGGCCGTACTTCGCAGGCTTCGCCGTCGGGAACTACATCGGACTGTGGCGTGGGCTGATCGACCGGAGCGTCCCAGCGCGAGGGCGCGGCCGTCAGTTGCTGGTGGCAGGCACCCTGGTGGGACTGTTTGCACTGCCCACGGCCGTGGTGGCCGGGGCCATCGCACTAATGCTGTTGCTCATTAGCCTCGCCCACGCCGCGTACGATGGGCGCCTGCTGCTCGTGACCTTGGCGATCCTCATTATCGCGGTCCCGTTCGAGGTGGGGCGTGGTGCGGAAGGCGGGCGCTTCTCGCTCGTCGCGAGATACATCGCGCCGTTTGCCGCCTGGGCTGTGCTGCTCGGGCTGATCCTCAGCGGGCTACGGCTGGCCAGGGTGATCGGGATGTGACGCGCCACCGGTGGTCGACCGGCCGGGTCGGACACCACGCAGCGCTTCGTCGGACCCATTCCGAAGTTAGATCCAGTAAGTCAACTCACCACTAGGGGGTACATTCCATGGGGCAAGAATCAGTCAACGGAGGCGCGCTGCGACGCCGCGGCTCGCCACGTTTGCCATTCATCTGGCTACCAGCGCTCGCCGCAGTGCTCGTGGCCATCGCGTTCCCGGCGGCCGCCGGGGCGGCGCCGCTGGCGGCGCCGGCGCCAGTGAACACGTCACCGCCGACGATCGTGATACCGCCGGGCGGGGCGTCGAACGAGATCACCAATCCGTCGGTGGGGAGGTATCTCCAGTCGACCGACGGCACCTGGACCGGTCAGTCCTACCTCAAGCGCCAGTGGGTGTGGTGTAACACCACGCCGGTCACGCCGATCCCCGGCGCGATCAACTCGACCTACCAGATCGCCTCGGGGGACGTCGGGCACACCCTGTGCTTCACGGTGACGGGGTACGCATCGGGGAGCAGCACGACCGCGAGCTCGACGCCGACCGGTGTGGTCACGACCGGGACGCCGATCAACCACCCGCCAGGACCGAGGGTCACGGGCGTCACCCAGGATGGACAGACGCTGACCACGACCTCGGGCACGTGGGACGGCACCCAGCCGATCACGTACGCCTATCAGTGGCAGCGCTGCGACGGCGCCGGCCTCAATTGCGGCAAGCCGTTCCCGAGCCCGGGGAGCGCGTCGAATACGTACACGCTGACGGACGCTGACCTCGGCCACACGATGGTGGCGTACGTGACGGCCACGAACCCGGCGGGCAGCACGGCAACCCATTCGCCGGTGACCACGACCGTCGTCACCCCGGGCAACACGGCGCCGCCGTCGATCTCGGGAACCGCGCAGGAGGGCAAGACGCTGACCGAGTCGCACGGCTCCTGGATCCCCAAGAGCCCGAGCGGGTACTCGTATCAGTGGCAGGACTGCGACGGGTCGGGCAACAATTGCTCCGCGATCGCTGGGGCGACGTCGCAGAACTACACGGCGACCGCCTTCGACGTCGGCCACACCCTGCGGGTGCTCGAGTCGGCGACGGCCGGTGGCATCACCAGCGCTCCGGTGGCCTCGGGGGCGACGGGTACGGTCAAGCCCGGTACGCCCGCACCAGGCGGCAACGGCGGCAACGGCGGCACCGGCGCCGGGAACGGCGGCGGTAACGCCGGCGGCAACGGCGGCTCAGGAACGACGACCGGGCCCGTGAAGATCAACAAGGCCCAGATCCGTCGACTGCTCCTGAAGCTGCTCGCCGCCAAGGGCAACGCGGGAACGATTCGCGGCGTGCTCAAGCACGGTGGCTACAAGTTCACGTTCGTAGCGCCGTCACCGGGTCGCCTCGTGATCTCGTGGTCCAGCGGAAAGACGCTGGTTGCCACGGTCGCTCTGGTGTTCCACCGGTCAGGGCGCGCGACCGCGGTGGTCTTCCTGACCTCCAGCGGTCGGAGCCTGCTCAGCGGCCACACGAGGATGCGGCTACTCGCGAAGGGCGCCTTCACGCCTGCGGGCCACGGCACCATCCGCGCATCCAAGCGGATCACGTTGAGGGCGTAAGGCTTGCCCCAAAGGCGCCGGCGGTGAGCCGAAAGGCGAGCCGCCGGCGCCGCCAGTGGGCAGGTCGGTGGCACGGCGAAGTCACCGCCGGCCACTCCAGACATTTGTGTTACCCACACCCCGCGCCAATCACTGATCGGCGCGGGGTGTGGCATCTGCGACCAACCACAACGACGTGCACAGGAAGGCATACGTGAACACCATCGAGGCGAGGTCGACCGTCCACGGCGGGAGCGCAACCGTGGTGGTGTGCGCATTCGCATCGCAGAGGCTCGAGCAAACGGTCGGGTGCGTGACATCTGTGCTGGGCCAGGATCCTCCTCCCGGCCAGGTGATCGTTGTTGTCGATCACAATGAGTCGCTGCAGGGAGAGCTCCGAGCCCGCCTTCCCGATGAGGTCGAGATCGTGGCCAATGAGCATGCGCGCGGGCTCTCCTCGGCTCGCAATACAGCGATCGCCCACAGCCGGGGCGAGTACGTCGTGTTCATCGACGACGACGCGATCGCGCACGAGGGATGGCTGGCGCGCCTGCTCAGCGCGTTCGACGATCCGCAGGTGGTGGGAGTGGGCGGCCACGCACGTCCGTTGTGGGAGACGGCCCAGCCCGGGTGGTTGCCGCCGGAGTTCTTGTGGGTGGTGGGGTGCTCGTACTCAGGGCTTCCAGAAAGCGGCGCAGTGCGAAACCCGCTGGGCTGCAACATGGCGTTCCGCGCCGGACTGTTCGATGCGGTAGGACGCTTCAACCCGGCGATCGGCCGTCTCGGCAGCCTGCCGTTGGGCTGCGAGGAGACAGAGTTCTGCCTGCGGGCTGCTCGCGCGATGGGCGGCGCGCGGATCGCATTGACCGCCGGGGCAGAAATCGACCACCACGTACCGGCAACTCGAGCGACTGCACGCTATCTGCTTCGCCGCTGTTACTTCGAGGGGATCTCCAAGGCCCTGGTGCGCCGGCTGGGTGACAGCCGTTCGCTGGATACGGAGCGCGCCTACCTTCGACATGCGCTGGCCGCGCGCCTACGGAGCAGCATCCGACGCGTGGTCAGCGGCCGCGGCGCCGGCGACGCCGCCGGACAGTTTGCCGCGGTGATCGGCGCGGTAGGTGCGGCGGCAGCGGGCTACTTGGTCGGGGTGGTTGCCTTCCGCGTGCGCCCCCCGGCCGTCTTGGCGCCGCCCGCCCTTGACCCTGTCGCGTAGGCGCCGGCACGCGCCGGCTTGGCCGTGGGGTGCACCCCATAGGCGTTGGCGGCCGCCCGCCGACGCCTGGGTGGCGGGGGCAACCAGCGGTAGATCGAGTAGTCGGGGGTGACGTACACGGCTTGGAAATGTGGGTTATGCGCCACGAGGCGCTGCATATCGCCGATCAGGTGAGGCTGGTTGTAGAACAGGGTTGCCGCGGCGATGTCACCGCGACTGAACGCCACGTAGACGCCTCCGGGTGCCTTCCCCCAGTTATGCGCGTTCGGTTCCAGGAAGTCGGGCGCCGCCGGAACGTGGTTGGCGTTCGGAACGGTGCTGTTACGCCATCGGAGCGTCGCCGATTTCAGGAAGCCGCCGCCCGGAAAGCCGCCGTAGATCTTCGACGGCGCAAGGTGATCCGCGATGTAGCGAAACCCGGCTAGTTCACCAGGCGAAACGTAGTCATACAGCTCGTTTCCGTAATGAGTGACGATGTGGAGCGGCGCCATGGCGATCAGTACGGCTCCGACCGCGGTGAGGACGCGGCGAGTCTCGGCGGTGGCGACGATAATCATCGCGAGCGGTGGCAAGCTGAACAGCTCGGTGCGGATCAGCATTTCACCGCCGTAGATGGACACCGGACCCACGAGGACGGTGGCAATGAGCAACACGAGCGCGAAGCGGACCTCGTCTGAAAGCGCGCGCCAGGCCGGCGCCGGCCTCCACAGCCGGCGGCGGCGCGGGCGCAGCTGTACAAGGACCGTGAACCCCCCGAGTGCGAACACGATCGCGGTGACGGCCACACGCAGCCGTCCAACGGCCAGGTGAGCGCCACTCCCGCTGATGCGCCCGGAGACGTTCGACTGCAGGAAGTCACCCGCCGCGAACACCGTCTGCAGCAGGCGATGTCCGTAGAACTCGTAGAACGGGGCCGCCGCATAGGCCTGCCATGCGACGAACACAAGCAGACACAGCAGGAGGAGGGTCGGTCGCTTGAGCTGTCGCGTCAAGGTCAAAGCGGTGATGACGAACAGCGCGACGACCGCGCTCAGAACGTGGGTGGCGACGATGAGCGTGAACAGGATGACGGTCGCGGCGCCGCTCGCCCCGTTGAACTCGCCCTCCCGACGCAAGGCCGTGTGTGCCAGCACGACCACGAGGCCGAGATAGAACAGGAATGTGAGCGCTTGCGGGCTGAAATAGTCCTGATTGGTCCACTGGAAGATGACGAACACCCACAGGCCGGCCACCCACCGAGCGTCGACCCGAAGCGTGGCCTTCAGCGATGTGCGCCACGGTCGTTCGGCCGGCCATGACCGATCTGTCGCCATCAGCAGCAGCACGGAAAGCGGGACCATGTACAGCACCGAGATGACGGTGGGCCAGAAGTCCATCATCTTGAGGGGCGAGATGCCGGTGACGTTCTGAATCGCTGCCATCAGAAGCGGGAACAGCGGCCAGTTGTGGTAGATGAACAGACGGGGGAGGAGACCCTGCCCTCGTACCACGGGGTCCACGTAGCCGTAGCTCAGATAGCTGGTCCGGAACCTCGGCGTTCCCTCGAGCACGTAGGGCGTGAGCCAGACCAGCAACAGGAAGGCGCTGACGTACGCGAGCAGCAACAGCGGCCGAGCCCTCCCTCGGCGCCATTCGACTACTGATGCCAGGGGGAGACCGGCCAGCCCGACGTAATACGGCCAGGGGAGGCTGTGCAGCAGCCCATAACCGTCAAGTCTCAGCCGGGCGCCCGCAAGTGAGACGACGCTTACGAGAAGCGCGCCTACGGCAATCGCAGGCGACACCGCAAGACTGCCGGTGCTCCGAGCGTTTCTCGGCAAGGCGATGGCCATAGGCTGAGCCTTGGTTAGCATGGTGAGAGACTACTTTTGATCATGGCGCGCATATTCGACTTGCATGGTCTGGCCAGCCTCACGGTCGACGATGACCGAGAACGGGTACTCCAGTATGTCGACGCGCAGCTCGATCCGTACCAGCCGAGCGCTGGCGTCGATCCGGAGACGACCGACGTGGTGCTTTGCCCCAACAACGGCATCGTAGCTGGCAGCTTTTGCGATGTCCACGGTCCGGCCGGAGATAATCGCCGCACCTGTGTCGTCGACGGGCGTTGTTACCTCATGCGAAGCGACTCGCTGTTCGAGCTACCGCGGCTGTCGACAGAGATCGAGCAGGTGCGTCTCTCCTATGACCGGACTTTTCCGCTCTGGGTTGGGTTCTCGGAAGTGGTGCGTCCGCTACTGCAACTTGCTACAATTAACCGCGGGGCTGTTGTTGTACACGGCGCGGCCGTTCAGCTCCGAGGGGGCGGCCTGGTGGTTTGTGGTTGGTCTGAGACCGGCAAGACCGAGACCGCGTTGGCCCTCGCCGAGGCAGGGGCGCGATTCATCTCGGACAAGTGGACGGTAATTGATAACAACGCGCGTATCCACGCTTTTCCGGTCTCGGTCGGCATACGCGACTGGGTGCTCGACTATCTCCCGCGCCTGCGGGCCCACCTCCCTGCATCGCAGCGAGCGCGTCTGCGCGCCGCTCGGACGGCGCGCCGTGGGCTGCCGTTGCTCATCAAGGCCGGAGCAAATCCCCTCAGCGCTGCCGCGGAGTCACAGCTGGAACACGCGCTCACGCTCGCGGGCCGGGTATCGCTTCGTCAGACCGACGTCGCAGCGGTCTACGGCTCACCTCAGGACCCGGCCGCAACACCGCCGTTGGTGACGCTCGCGATGCTGACGACGGTACCCGGGCAGGAAGTAACCGTGCGCGAGGCAGACGTTGGGTGGGCGGCGCGGCGCCTGGCCCAATCTGCGGTGTATGAACGGCGATCGTTGTATGAGCTCGACGCTCGTGTTCGCTACGCGTTCGCACAGTCCGGACCGTCGCCACTGCTCAGAGTCGCCGACCGCGAAGCAGATCTGCTTCGCAACCTCCTCGCCGGTGTTCGGCTCCTCGAAGTGAAGGCTCCGTTTCCGACGGATCCCAGGAAGGTCGCGGATGCGCTGGCGCGTTGGTGTTGACAGGGGACCGGGTCCCGCGGACCTGTATCGGTTCGGCTCTGACCTCGTCCTCTCCCTCCGGGGCAACCGCCGCGCCCGGAACCACTTTCGCGCGGAGTATGCGTCGGCGGCGCTGGGCACCGAATCCGCGGTTCCGGCTGTGGAGGCAACAGTCGGCAGTAATGTTTGGCGCGGGCGAGCTCGAGGGAGGACGCCTGAGGCGGAGATCCGGGGAACGCACAAGCTCGCGGGCTGGCGCGCGTCCGTACCGGTCACGTCGAATGGTGACGCCATGCGCGTGGCGGTCGACGTCCGTGGGCCGCTGGGGCTCGCACTGGTACAGAGCTACATCCTCGAGCCGTTGGTCTCGCTTGCCGCCGTCCGCGCCGGCTATGTGCTTCTCCCAAGCGCCGCGATTGCGCGAGAAGGGCAAGCCGTGTTGCTGATCGGCCGTTCAGGAAGCGGGAAGAGCAGCTTGGCGGCGCTCGCCCTGGCGACCGGCCGGCAGATACTGGGCGACGACCAGGTTCTCATCATGCCAGGGCAGGACTGTGGCCCGTTTCCCCGCCGGCTGCGGCTCTACCCGGATCTGGCGCAAACGGCACCGGCGGCGTTTGCGGCCCTGCGCCCATCTGCTCGTCACACGCTCGCCGGCTTGGGCCAGCTCAGGTCGCTCACCCGGGGTTTCGTTGCTCCGCCGCTGAGAATCAGCGCTTCGGCGCTTGGCGGAGGCGTCAGCCCGCTGTGCCTTCCCATCGGCGAGGTGATCGTCATCCAGCGCGCCGCGGTCGACGCTCTCAGCTCGGAGCCTCTCGGGCAGCGGGAACTTGCGGCGGAAGCCGCCGATGTCCTGCTGCGCCAGCGCTCGGCGATCTTCAGCGTGGCCGGCGTGAAAGCCGCATTCGCTTCGGTTCTCGCCGACGAGGGGGCGTTTATTGCCCGCGCTTTCGCGAGCGTCTCCGCTCGCCGTGTCGTGGTACCGAACTCCTGGCCGGCCGAGCGGGCCGTCGGAGCACTCGCGCACGAGGTAGGGCTGTAGCGATGAGCTATGTCGCGCGCCTGAACGACGTCCGCCGGGTGCCGTTGTACCGCAGCTCATTTGCGCTGATGCTGACAACGGGCTTCAACGGCATCCTCGGATTCGCCTACTGGGTTCTCGCGGCGCGCCTGTACCCGGCCAAGGCCGTCGGGATCGGCGCCGGCGCGATCAGCGCCATGACCCTGGTCTCGAGCTTGGGGTGGATTGGACTGCAGTACGTGCTGCTGCGCTTCGTTCCGGTAGCCGGTGGCGCTCAGACCCGGCTCGTGCGGCTCACCTACGCGACGGCTATTGCGATAGGACTGGCGTCTGCCGGCGTCTTCATGGCCGGTTTTGCGCACCTCGCTGGTCTCGGAGTCTTGACCGACAGTCCATGGACCGTGCTCCTGTTCGCCGCGGCGATCGCGCTCTGGATCGTGTTCTCGCTTCAGGACCCGGTTCTGATCAGCCTGCACCGGGCCGGGTGGGTCCCGATCGAGAATGCGACGTTCGGCGCGATCAAGGCTGTTCTGCTGGTGGTGCTCGCCGGGTCCGCCAGCGCGTGGGCCATCTTCGGCGCCTGGGTGCTCGGGCTGATCGGGCTCGTCGTCGTGATCAACGTGGCGTTGTTCGGCAAGTTCCTGAAACGGGAGCGTGAGGTGTCGCCGCGGCTCCCCTCCCGACGTCAGCTCGTTCGGTTCGCCGCAGGACATCATTTCGTCGCGGTCACGGCTGCCATCCCGGATTCGCTGGTGTCGCTCCTCGTGCTGTCTCTGATGCCCGGCGCAGCCAACGCCTACTACTACTCGGCGTGGGCCGTTAGCTTCTCGTTCCGGTTGCTGGCGGTGAACATGTCGAGCGCTCTCGTGGTGGAGGGGGCGCTGGCGGAGGCCAAGGTGCGCTCGCTGGTGCGGCAGGTAAGTCGGCTGGCGCTTGTCGTGGTGATTCCACTGGTCGTCTTCGTGGTGTTGCTCGCGGGCCCGATCATGCGCGCTTTCGGCACCGAGTACGACCACGCGGCGAATCTGCTTCGACTGTTCGCGATCGCGCTGATTCCGTTCACGATCGTAAACTTCGTCATCGCCGTCGAGAGGATCCGCCAACGTGTGGGGCCAGCGCTGCTGATCGCCGGCGCGTCGACGGTTGCCACGATCGGACTCGATCTGTGGCTGATACCGAGCGCCGGGCTGTCCGGCGCCGGCATGGGCTGGCTGGTGGGTCAGACGCTTGGCGCGGTCATCGCGATCTGGGTGGCGCTGCGCGGCGACTCCGGAACCCCGCCCGAGGGTACCGAGGGGTGGCGGTTCTCCATGGGAGAGATCTGGCGACGCGCGGTCGGCGGCTCGGTCCGTTTCGCTCGGCCGGCCCTCGAGCTAGGCGACTCGGCGGGCGGCGGTCCCGGCACAGCGACCGGGGGCGAGCTCGAGTCCTGATGGCGCCCTCATGAGAGGGTTCCGATCCAGATCCATTTCACGTAGACGTGGCCGGAGGCGCCGTCGTTCGTACCCAGCGGTTCTACCTGCAGCTGCCAGCGCTCGGGTCCCGACCACACCCGGTTGGTGCTGGTGCCGACGAGTTGTCCGTCGACGTAGTAGGACCGGAAGCCCGGTCCCCAGGCCTGGGTGTAGACGTGCCACCCCGTCGGATCGAAGCTCGACACCAGCGACTGCACTTTGAACACATCCTGTGCCCCGGACCCGCCGTAATGCGCGAATCCGGAGAAGTCGAGGCCGATGAAGGACCCCTCGGGAAAGTCTGACTCCGCCGACGGAGCGTCGCTGTCGTTCTGGGGCCAAAGCATGGGCGCTTGCTTGAAGTCGTCCAGTCGGTGCGAGTCGGATGGAGCCACCTGCTCGCAGAATGACCAAACGCCGTAGGTCTGGTACCGGTTGCCACCGGGCAGGGGCGACGGATCGGCGCCGACAGGATTGCCGCCCGAGTCGTTGTGCAGGTAGAAATCGAGAACGCCGTCGTGAACCGATAGCACGGTCGACGGCTGGTAGCCCTCGGCGCCGCCCGAGTAGGTCGACGGGGCGCCATCGGGATATCCCGTCCAGCTCAGCCCGTGATCCCCGGTGTAGACGATCTGGTTGTTCGTCGATTGCGCAAACGACCCAGTCGGTGCGTCCTTGGTGAACGTGTCCATGCCCTCGAGCGCATAGGTGTTCGCTCCGAGCGAGAGGGCGCTTCCCGGAGGGCCACTCGGACACGGTCCAGCGGCGGGTGGTGGCGCGGGTGTCGTCGAGCCGGTCGTGATCGGCTTGCTCGACGTCGGCTTGTGCGTGTGTGGAGGCTTGCACCTCTTCTTGTGACCGCGCCGACGGTGGGTCGTGCAGCGGTGGCCGGCGGCCCTATGGCCCCTGTGCTTTCGGGCACGCTTGCGATGAGCAGGCCGAACCGTTCGAGCCTTGGGCGAGCGGGCCGAAACCGTGGTTGCACCGGCGAAGAGCCCGCCGATCGCCAGGGCCACCAGTATCCAGAGGCGAAGGGCTGGTTTTGCGATGAACATTCGGTTGGTCGGTGGGAAGTTCAGAGGCCGAAGTTGGCGACCATCGAGTTAGCCGTAGCGGCATTTCCAAGAAGCGGAAGCCCAAGCAGTTCCTCGGTTGTCCGCAAGAGGGAGTAGTGGCTGTACGGCGTGCTGTCCTTGACACCATGGGTATAGGGCGAGATCACGATGCACGGGACTTGATTCCCGCTCGAGCCGTCATTCTCGTCCCAGGTGATGAAGATCACCGTGGTTCCGGCCTGGTATTGCGGCGTCGCCATGAGCGCCGGAACGTAGCTCTTGAGGAAGTTGTCTCCGTCGGAGATCGTTCCGTCGTGCATGTCATCGACCAGGTTGGGTGTCACGAAGGTAAAGCGGGCGCTGATGTCCGGCGCGGAACCGAACGGCACGTCATAGTTACGGCAGTCCGAGCCGACGTTCGTGTAGTAGGCCTCGGGGTTGTGGCGAGCCGCATACTCGCCAGAATTCGACTGCTCGCAGGGGGACGGCATGCTCTCCTCGAGCGACCGGGAGGCGCCGCCCGGCAACTGGCTGAAGATGTTCGGAACGTCCAATGGGTGGCTCGAGGGGTCGCCGTCATCAGTGATGCCCTGGTCACTGCCGCTCGTCAATGCGATGTAGTTCGGCAGACTTGGGTGGGAGATGGCCGTGTAGTCCGTCGCCACGCCGTAGGTGTTCGCGAGGCTGGTGATGTACGGGGCCGAGCCGGACCCGATGATGGAGGAAAAGGTCTTGTTCTCCATCAGGACCCACACGACGTGCTGGACCCTTCCGCTGGCTGGCGTTGGTGGGAGCGTTGTCGGGGCGCCGCGGACGGGTACGACCGGCTTCCTCCGGCCGTGGCGGCGGTGCCGCTTGTGGCTCTTACGACACGTCGGGTGCTTGCGGCAAATGTGGTGCTTCTGGCACTTCTTGGGCTTCCGGCACCTGCGGTGCTGCGCGCCCGCAGTACGTCGGCGGTGGCTTGACGCAGTTGGGCGCGTGCCCGTGTCCCGCGCCGAAACCGGGCCCGCGTATGCCAACAGCGAACCCGCGACCAAGGCCAGGCACATCCAGGACCGTCTCAACTGGCAAAACTCCTTCCTCGTTGCCGCCGATGCCTTGCCCGCACCGTCCGGGCATGGCTACGACGCGCTGAAAGCCCAGGCCGCACGGGCACGTCTCGCCCAAGCCAGCATGCTGGACGAGGCGTAGCTAGGCGACCTTTCTTGTATTCGGTCCCTCGCGGGCCTAATTGAGTGGCCCGTCGGCGACGCAGGCGCAACGGCGTGCCTCTGCCGGTACGGAGGCGTCGTAACAGGCCAACTCCTAACGCTTCACAGCCGATTTATTAGATTTTGGCGTGCGTACGCTGCGCGAAGCTAGCACAGTCCGGGGCGCGCCGCTCCGCCCGTCGACGTCGCGACCATGCCCTGGCGGGTCCGAGACGCCCTGATCTGAGGCGCGCGCTGGGCGGATCTCGGCGCGAGCGGGCCGACGAGACCGCGCTCGGAAATGGCCACCGGGCCGCGCCGTGGCGCCCCAGCGAGCTGGCGACTCGCTTGGTCCCGGGCGACGCGGGCACCGCCTCATCCGAGCGAGGCCCGAGACATGTTCTGGTCGGCCGACCTGCGTGGCATGGGGGCGTTGGCGCCGTCTCACTCGATTGTCAGGGATTCAACCGGACGCAAGTCGACGGCACCGACATCCGGTAACATTTGAAAGTGCTTCAGCGGGGGGCAATTATCTTTTGAAGCGGCTCACCATAATTGTCGGCTTGGTGGTAGCGGGTCTCATCGGGGGCTCGCGCATGTTCTGGGGCAACATGACCACCACCACGACCACGACCAGTGCCCCCGCCACCAAGGTGACCGACTCGCAGTGCCCGAAGATCGCGACCGGCCGGACGCAGACGATCGGCGGCAAGAGTTACGCGCTCGAGGGACTGGATACGTTCACGAAGGCCGCGCCGCTCGGCTCGTTTGCCTCCTCGAACCCGGACCGGGTCGTGTACAGGGGAGACCATGGGATGGCGTGGACCGAATATCCGGACGGATGGCCGTCGACGTACTCCGCTGGGCGGGCCGAGGGCTATCAGCCCTCCAC
>JAFAYP010000111.1 GCA_019240305.1 Solirubrobacterales bacterium | reverse complement strand
CCAGCCTCGGTCTGACCGCTTTGGCCTTCCTGCTCCTGTGGGCCGCGCCCGCACATGCGCGGATCATCGAAGCCGACGATCAGTCCGCCTGCGTCATGAAGGGGCACGACGTGAGCGCGTTCATGCGCGCGCATCATGCCACCGTGCTGCGGATCATCGTGCCGTACTGGGCGAGCTACCAGGCGCCCACCTGCGCGCGCGAGGCGAGCGCTCACGGCTTCCGCGTGTACGTGTCCCTGCAATACGACAACGCCTGGCGCCCGGCGCGGGTGGTTGCCTACTTCCGCCGCACGCTCCCCCTGTTTGCGCCGTATGCGTGGGCGGTGTCGGTCGGAAACGAACAGGATCTCGTCCAGGGCGGCCAGGGGTCACCTGGGAACTACAGACTGGTGTGGAACATGGTCGAGCCGATCCTCGCCCGCACGGCTCCGCACGCGATCCGCGTCTACGGCGAGACCTCTCCGTTCGGATTTCCGTTCCTGCAGGAGAGCTTTGGCACCCGACGCCCCCGCGGCACGCAGGCCGTCGCCTTTCATTGCTACGACGTCAAGAACGGCGGAATCAGCGTCGTCCCGCAGGTGGCGGCATGGGCTGCGAGCAAGCACCTTCCGCTGTGGTGCTCGGAGATGAGCGCGTCGGCCGCGCACTCCCCCCACCCGTGGCTGAACCAGGACTCTGAGTCGCGCTGGAACGCACTGGTGTCCGAGGCCGAGAGGCGCTCGCCCGACCTGCGGATGATCAGCTACTACCGCTGGCCGCAGATCGGCGCGTTCTGAAGCCGGACTAAGCTGCCCGTCATGGGCGATCGAGACCTGGTGAGGGCGCCGCGCGTCCGGCTGCGCACGAGCGCGGGCACGTTCGAGCTGGGAGAGCGGCCGTGGCTGATGGGCATCGTCAACGCCACGCCCGACTCGTTTTCCGACGGGGGCCTGCGCCGCACGCTGGAGGACCGGGTGGCGCTGGCCGCCGAGCTGCTCGAGGCGGGCGCGGAGGTGATCGACATCGGCGGGGAGTCCGGGGTGACCGGGGTGCCGCCGGTGGCGGCCGAGGAGGAGGTCGCGCGGGTGGTGCCGCTGATCGAGCGGGTCGTGGGCGAGCTCGGCGCCCTGGTTTCGGTTGACACCTACAAGCCGGCGGTGGCGCGCGCGGCGGTGGCCGCCGGGGCGGCGATCGTCAACGACGTGAGCGGGCTACGCGATCCGGAGCTGGCCGATGTCTGCGCACAGACCGGCGCGGGGCTCGTGCTCATGCACACCCGCGCGAAGCCCAAGGAGAAGCTGCTGGACCCCGATCTCGATGGTCGCGTGGTCGCTGATGTGGAGGGGTTCCTGCGCGAGCGGATCACGATGGCACTCGAACGCGGCGTGGCGCTCGAGCAGATCGTGCTCGACCCCGGCCCGGACTTCGGGAAGACCCCCGCCCAGACCGTGGACGTGCTTCGCGCGCTGCCGGCCCTGCACGCGCTGGGGCGCCCGGTGCTGCTGGCCGTCTCACGCAAGGACTTCATCGGTGCGATCACGCTGCGGCCGCCGCGCGAGCGTCTGGCCGGGACGCTCGCCGCGATCGGGTACGGCGTGGAGGCGGGGGCTCATGTACTACGCGTGCACGACGTGTCCGCGGCGGCTGATTTCCTGGCCGTGCGGGCCGCGCTGTCCGGTGAGACGCCGGTGGATTCCGAGCTGAGGCTGCCGGTGAATCTGCGCCGGCAGTCCGGTCCAGCCGCAGAGTGGTCTAGGCTCACTAGCTGAATCGCCGGTCGCTGACGCAACGCGACCGGAGCCCACCGATCCAATCCCCAAGGAGGTACCCATGTCAATCCTGGACCGTGACGCGCTGGCGGCAAGTCCACTGGCCGACCTGCACGCACTGGCCTCAGAGCTCTCGATCGACGGCTACCGCCGTCTGCGCAAGGCCGAGCTGATCGACGCGATCCTCACTCGCCAGGGCGGCGAGCCGGCGGCCGTGGAGGCGGGCGCGGTCGGTGCGTCCGAGCCCGAGTCCGAGGCCGAGTCCGAGGCCGAGTCCGATGAGGAGCGTGGCGGCAGCCGTCGCCGGCGCGGGCGGCGGGGAGGCCGCCGCAGCGCCTCGCGCGAGGACGACGGGGGCGCCACGGGGGGCGATGAGGACGACAGGGGCGCCACGCCGGGCGAGGAGGACGGCGCGAGCGAAGCCGCCGCCGAGAGCCCCGACGACGGCGAGGCAGAAGCCGACCGCCCCTCCCGCGGCGGCCGGCGCGCGGCCGAGCGCGAGGAGGAGATCGTCGAGGGCGAGGTCGAGCTGCTCGCCAACGGCACGGGCTTCCTGCGGGTCAATCCGCCGGAGCCCTCCGAAGACGACGTGTACGTCTCGGCGGCTCAGGTCAAGCGCTGCGAGCTCGTGCCCGGGGACAGGATCTCCGGACCGCGCCGAGCGCCGCGGCGCTC
>JAFAYP010000529.1 GCA_019240305.1 Solirubrobacterales bacterium | reverse complement strand
GGCGAGGGCGATCACCAGTCCGGCCAGCACCAGGGCGGCGAGCTCTCCGGCGCCGTACACGTTCTGGAGGCTCGCGGGCACGCCGAGGCCGGCGGCACCGGCCATCGCTGGGATCACGTGCTGGTGCACGATGATCCCGGCGATGGCCGGCGCCGCCGGCCTCGGCGTGCCCGCCAGCCTCCAGAACGTGTACGGCGCAGGGGAACTCGCGGCCCTCGTGCTGGCCGGACTGGTGATTGCCCTCGCCGGCGCCTTGCTGCCCGCCGGGTGGGCGGGGAAGGCGCGGACGGACTCGGCGCTGCGAACCGAGTAACCGCTCAGGATTTGGATCGCGCGGCCGGCTGCTGCAGTTCTGTCGGCAGCTTGCCGGTAACCAGCATGCGAATGGCGTTGGCCAGCCCGAGCGAGACCAGCACGAGCGACACGTCGCGCAGGCGCCTCTGGGCCGTGGGCGTGAGCGGCCTGGCGGGGGGATAGCTGATCCGCGCAATCGTGGCCGACGTCCATCCCATCCACCACCCGCTGCACACCAGCCGGAGCGTGTTCCGGGCCTGAGAATCCAGCCGGCGCCGCGCAACGACGAGGATCGAGCCCCACACGCCGGCGCATCCGATGCTGTACGCCGTATACGTGTTGGTCTGTGTCCTCATCGCTCGAGATTGTGGCGCGGCAGCGTCGGTGTGTCCACGTGTGGAGACGCGTGGTTCGTCGATACCATCGCGGCCGTGCCCCAGACCCTGAACGTCGTCGAGCACCCGGTACTGGCCGATCGCCTGGCGGTCCTGCGCGACCGCGAGACGCCCCACGGCGCGTTTCGCCAGGCCCTGTTCGAGGCCGCGGCGATCATGGCCGTCGAGGTGGCGCGCGAGCTTCCGGTCAGGGAGGTCGAGATCCAGACCCCGCTCGAGGCCACGAACGGGCTGCGGCTGCGCGACGAGGTGGCCGTGATCCCTGTCCTGCGGGCCGGGCTGGGGATGGTCGAGGGCTTTTTGCGGCTCGTGCCGGACGCCCGCGTGGGCCACGTCGGGATCTATCGCGACGAGGAGGAGCACGTGCCGGTCGGCTACTACGAGCGGCTCCCGCCGGGGCTGCCGGACCTCCGGGTCTACGTGCTCGACCCGATGCTGGCCACCGGCGGGAGCGCGGTCCACGCGCTGGATCACCTCAAGCGGGCCGGGGCACGACAGCTCGAACTCGTCTGCCTGGTGGCCGCGCCCCAGGGGATCGAGGCCGTGCAGAGTGCGCACCCCGAGGTCCCGATCTGGACGGCCGCGGTCGACCGCGAGCTTGACGAGAACGCCTACATCCGGCCGGGCTTGGGCGACGCCGGCGACCGGGTGTTCGGCACCGTCTGATCGGCCGCCGGACGGTCGGTCCACTTGTCGTAGCTGCGGTGCTCGTGGGTGGCCAGGCGATCGACCAGCGCCGCCGGGCTGCGTTCCACCTGCAGATCGTCGAGGTACTCGGCCCGCAGGAAGCGCTCGTTGACCGCGTGCTGAAGGAAGGTCAGGAGCGACCGCCAGTAGTCCGACACGTCGAGCAGGCCGAGCGGCTTGCGGTGCAGTCCGAGCTGCTTCCAGGTGAACAGCTCGAATAGCTCATCGAGCGTCCCGCTGCCGCCCGGCATTGCGATCACCCCGTCGGAGAGCTCGGCCATCAGCGCCTTGCGCTCGTGCATGGTCTCGGTCACGTGGAGCTTGGTCAGGTGGGCGTGGGCAATCTCGTGCTCGACCAGCCGGTTGGGGATCACGCCGATCACCTTGCCGCCGGCGGCCAGCGCACTGTCGGCCAGCGCGCCCATCAGACCGACGCTCGCGCCCCCGTAGACGACCTCGAGCTCACGCGAGGCGAGCACCTGGCCGAGCTCGGTGGCCGCCGCGACGTACTCGGGCAGCCGGCCCGGGCTCGAGCCGCAGAATACGAGGACCCGTTTCACCTCGCCCAGCGTAGTAGCCTCGCCATGTGATCCGCCGGCTGCCTCACGTCGACCGCGTCGGTATCGAGGAGCGCGCCGCGCAGCTCGGCAAGCGCTCGATCAAGACCACCGCCAAGCAGCAGGGAATCCGCCTGGCCGTATCGATGCTCGACCTGACCACGCTCGAGGGAGCCGACACACCGGGCAAGGTCCGCCACCTGTGCGCCAAGGGCGTCTGCCCGGCGCCGACCATGCCGGAGATCCCGAGCGTGGCCGCGATCTGCGTATATCCGCAGCTCGTGGCCACGGCCAAGGACGCTCTGCACGGCACCGGGGTGAGGGTCGCCTCGGTGGCCACCGGCTTTCCGGCCGGGCAGGTGTCGCTCGAGGCCAAGCTGCGCGACACCGAGGACGCCGTGGCCGCCGGGGCCGATGAGATCGACATGGTGATCTCGCGCGAGGCGTTCCTGGCCGGCGAGGACACCCGCGTGATGCAGGAGATCGTGGCGGTCAAGGAGCACAGCGGCGGGGCCCATCTGAAGGTGATCCTCGAGACGGCCGAGCTCGGCTCCTACGACCACGTCCGCCACGCCTCGATGCTGGCCATGGAGGCCGGCGCCGACTTCATCAAGACCTCCACCGGCAAGGCGTCGGCCGGCGCCACGCCGGGCGTCTGCCTGGTCATGCTCGAGGCGATTCGCGACTACGCCGAGCGCAGCGGGCGGGTCGTCGGCTTCAAGGCGGCCGGCGGCGTCTCGACGAGCAAGGCCGCGCTGCACCGCCTCGTGCTGGTCAAGGAG
>JAFAYP010000041.1 GCA_019240305.1 Solirubrobacterales bacterium | reverse complement strand
CCATCGGTGAACCTCGGCTCGCACCTAAAGGCGCCCAACGTGAACATGGTCACGTGCGGAGGACAGGCAACCGTCCCGTTCGTCCACGCGATCGACCGGGTGGCCGACGTGAGCTACGCGGAGATCGTCGCCACCATCGCCAGCATGGGTGCAGGGCCCGGCACGCGTGAGAACATCGACGAGTTCACCGAGACGACGGCGCAGGCGATCGAACGGCTCGGCGGGGCGAGCCAGGGAAAGGCGATCATCATCCTGAATCCGGCTGAGCCGCCGATTCTCATGCGCGACACGATCTTCGCGCGCGTGCGGGAACCGGACGCGGCCGAGGTGGAGGCGTCGGTGGTGGCGATGGTGGAGGAGGTCCGGTCATACGTGCCGGGGGTACGGCTCGTGCTGTGCGAGTGCGACGGCGAGCTGGTCACCGTGATGCTCGAGATCGAGGGAGCCGGCGATTTCCTCCCGCGCTACTCCGGCAACCTGGACATCATGACCGCGGCCGCGGCGCGCGTCGGCGAGGCGATCGCGGAGCAGATGCTGGGGGTCCCGGGATGCGAGTGACGATTGCCGACACCAGCCTGCGCGACGGTATGCACTCGGTCGCTCACCAGTTCAATCCCGCAGACGTGCGGCGGGTGGCGCGTGGCCTGGACGTATCCGGCGTCGACGTGATCGAGGTCAGCCACGGCGATGGCCTGGGTGGCTCGTCTATCCAATACGGCATCGCGGCCGCGGAGGACGAAGAGCTCGTCGCGGCCGCCGTCGAGGTGGTCGAGAGAGCCCAGATCGCGGTCCTCCTGCTGCCCGGCATCGGCACGCTTCGGCGCCTCGCCGCCGTGCGCGAGCTCGGCGCGACCGTGGCTCGGGTCGCCACGCACTGCACCGAGGCGGACATCTCCCGCCAGCACCTCGGCTGGGCACGCGCGAACGGAATGCGCGCGGTCGGCTTCCTGATGATGAGCCACATGCTCTCGCCTTCCGCGCTGGCCGAACAGGCGGCGCTGATGGAGAGCTACGGCGCTGACGTGGTCTACGTGGTGGACTCGGCCGGCGCACTCGTGCCGGTCACGGCGGCCGAGCGGGTCGCGGCGCTTCGGCAGCGCCTTAAGATCGAGGTTGGCTTCCACGCCCATAACAACCTGGGCTGCGCGGTCGGAAATGCGCTCGCCGCCGTCGACGCCGGCGCGAGCTGGATCGACGGTTCGCTGCGCGGCCTCGGCGCTGGCGCGGGCAATGCGGCGACCGAGGCGCTCTGCGCCGCGCTCGACCGCGCGGGCCACGAGACGAACGCCGATCTGTTCGCGCTGATGGACACGGCGGAGGAGATCGTGGCGCCGATGCTGCCGCGCCCGCAGATCGTCGACCGCGACGCGCTGCTGCTCGGATACGCAGGCGTTTACTCGAGCTTCCGCCTGCACGCGCAGCGCGCCGCCGAGAAGTACGGCGTCGATGCCCGTGAAGTGCTGCTCGAGCTGGGCAGGCGCCGCGTCGTCGGCGGCCAGGAGGACATGATCATCGATGTGGCCGCGCAGATCGCCAGCGCCCGGACCGCGTGAGCACTCGTGGCGGTAGCTGACGTCCGCTCCGAGGTGGTCCGCGGCGGACGGGTCCTCGCGCTCGCCGGCCTCTCGGACATGGTGTGGGGCCACGTCTCGGCACGCGATCCCAGCGGCCGGGGGGTATGGATGAAGGCGAACGGGCTCGGCTTCGAGGAGGTGACCGACGACGACGTCCTGCTCCTGGACTACGACGGCAATGTGCTCGCCGGTCGCGGAAGTCCTCACCGCGAGTATCCGATACACACCGAGATCCTCCGGCGCTCCGCTGGTGTCGCCAGCGTGGTGCACGTCCATCCCCCGCACGCCATCGCCCTCGCCGCCTCCGCGCTCGAGTTGCAGGCGTTCTCACACGTCGCCGGGGTCTTCGCCGGCGGCGTACGCCGCTACCGCGACGGGGCCGGGCTCATCGACAGCGCAGCGGCCGGGGCGGCCCTTGCCGATGCCCTGAAGGACGACCGCGCGCTCTTCCTGACCGGCCACGGCGTGATCACGGCGGGCCCGAGCGTCGCTGTGGCGGTGACCACCGCCGTGATGCTCGAACGCGCGTGCCACCTCCAGCTGCTCGCCGAGGGCTACGGCGGGGTTGCGGCTCCGTTGAGCAGCGACGAGGCGCTGCAGGTCTACGCTCACACGCAAACCGACAAGCATCTGCTGGGGGCGTGGGAGTATCTGTCGCGGAAAGTCGATCGATACAGGAGCGCGACCTCGCTAACCGACCAGTGATCAGGCGAGGTCGCCGGGAAGACATCGGCTCGCCGAGCCGTCACTATAGGTGAGGCGCCAGCGCTGATTCGAGTGCGTAGGAGAAGAAGCTATGAACACGAACTGGATGTCACCTCGTCGATGGGCCGCGTTGACGCTTGCGCTCGCTGCGATCGCGCTCGCCGGATGTGGCGGGGGGTCGTCGAACTCGAGCTCGAGCTCATCCTCCGCCCCAGCGGCAACGTCAACCAGCTCCAGCTCGGGTTCCTCGGGCTCGTCGGGGATCCCCCAGGGACCAAACGCGGGCGATAAGGACAGCGACAACCAGGGCGGCCCCAGCGACGGCGACGGCAACCTCTGACGCCGCCCGGGGTCACCTCCAGCCGCTTGAGTGATCCTGTCAGGCGCTGGAGCGCGACGACCGGGGTTGACAGATCGCGCCCGCGGCCTATTAGACACCACAGAGGTTTGACATACGAGTAGCGGTCATCAGATGGGTGGTGGAGGCCCGGGGCCTGGTGTCGAGAGGTTGACCGTTGGGTACCTACCGCCTTTGGTCGAGGCGCTTTCAGCGGTCCCGGGCCCTATCACCTGTGATGTCCGCCGGCCAACGCCGATGATGCGGAAAGGAGGTGAAACGTTCATATGCCTGTTCGTCGTCGCTGGCGGATCGGTTGGGTGCGCCGCGGTCTGGCTGTGCCGTCGCCTCGTGTGATCGTGTTGCCTCGGATCCGGCCGGCCGGCTGATCGGTGCCGGAGGGGCGGACGCCGCGGAGGGCTGCTGCGGCGCCGGATAGACGCGACGAGGGCCGTGGAGCTGCTGTCCGAGCGGATGACCGCGAGACGCGCGATACGGTCGTGGCGGTGGAGGAGGTGGCCGAGGTCAGCGACCGCATCACGCGAGACGAGAGCGAGGGGCTCGCCAGCGAGTCGCGGGCGGCCCGCGCACTCGACCGGCATCTGGCCGGCATGCTGGGTCACCGACCGCAGGATGGTGAGACCAGCTCGGCTGGTTACCTGCGCGAGCTCGGCGATCGGCCGCGGTTGCCGGTCGCGGTCGAGCGGCAACTGATCCGGGCCGCGCAGACGGGTGACCGTCGGGCCCGAGAGGAGCTCGTCGAGGCGTTCCTGCCGTTGATTGCCGGGGTCTCGCGCATGTACCGGGGGTCAGAGGCGATCACTCGCGTGGAGCTGATGCAGGAGGGAGTGGTTGGCCTGCTGCGGGCGTTGGAGCGCTTCGATCTGGATCTCGGCGTGCCGTTCTGGGGATACGCCACCTGGTGGGTGCGGCAGGCGATGCAGCAGCTGATCGCGGAGCTGACGCGGCCGATGGTGCTCTCCGATCGCGCGCTCCGACAGCTCTCGCAGCTCAAGCGCGCCCACGGCGAATACGTCGCCGAGCACGGCCGCGAGCCGACCGGGAACGAGCTCGCCGAGAAAACCGGCCTGTCGCATGCCCAGGTGGGCGAGATGCTCGCGATCGAGCGAGGCGCCCGCTCGATCGAGGAGCCGGTGCGCGGTGCCGAAGATGACGTCGGCGTGCTCGGGGATCTGCTGGTCGATCCGCTGGCCACCGATGCCTACGAGGAGCTCCTGGATCACGCCGAGATCGAGCAGATCCGGGCGCTGTTGGGGAGCCTCAACCCTCGCGAGCGGATGATCCTCCGCGCGCGCTACGGCCTGGACGGCCCCGAGCAGTCGCTCAGGGATGTGGGGGAGACGCTCGGGCTGAGCGCCGAGCGGGTTCGCCAGATCGAGCAGCGCGCGCTGGGCAAGCTGCGCGTAACGAGCGATCACACCGTCTCGACAGCCCCCGTCATCGCGCCCACCCCGGGCGAGTAGCCGCCTGTCATGCTGGCGTGATGACGCGCCTGGAGCTGCCCGAGCACGACATCGTGGGGATCCGCGCGGCCAACCCGGGGCCGTTCACGCTGAGCGGCACGAACTCGTGGATCGTGGGACGCGGCCCGGCGTGGCTGGTGGACCCGGGGCCGGCACTCGACGAGCATCTGGCCGCGCTCGGGGCCGAGCTCGATGCCCGCGGGGGGCTCGGCGGCATCGCGCTGACCCACGACCACGCCGACCACGACGAGGCTGTCCCGGCGATCCGCGCCCGCTACCCCGGCGCGCTGCTCGCCGCCGCCCGCGGCGAGGTGGACGTCCGGCTTTGTGACGGGGACACGTTCGGGCGCTTCGAGGTCTTGGTCACCCCCGGTCATGCGCCCGATCATCTGGCGTTCGTGTCCGGCACGGCCGGGTTTACCGGGGATGCCGTACTTGGCGAGGGCAGCGTGTTCGTCTCGCCCTATCCGGGCGCGCTGGTCGCCTACCTTGACGGCCTGGCCCGGCTGAAGGACCGCCGGCTCGAGGTCCTGTGCCCCGGGCACGGCCCGGTCGTCCACGATCCCCCGGCCAAGCTCGAGCAGTACATCGCCCATCGTCTGGACCGGGAGCGGCGGCTGCTCGCGGCGCTGGAAAGCGGCAAGCGCAGCGTCGAGGAGCTGCTCGAGGAGGCGTGGAGCGACGCGCCCGCCGCGCTTCGCCCGGCGGCCACGGTCACGCTGGCCGCGCACCTGGACAAGCTGGCCGGCGAGGGACGACTGCCCGACGGGGTCGAGCGGCCCGCGTCGTATCTGTAGCCGCGACGCGCCGCCGCCCTATGATGCACCGGTTTCCGGTGGCGGATAACGTCGCACTCGCGGCCACCGTGACGGCGAGTGCGCCGCGACTCGGCTCTGGCACGGGTTTCGTCGCACTGGCGCGCCGGCCGGCGACGAGTGGCGCGTTGTCCGTCACGCCCAGGCCCCGGAGGCCCCGGAGGCCCGGGGGTCAGCTCACCGCGAGCCGGACGCGGGCCAGGTCCATGGCGGCGGCCAGCGGGGTGACGCCGGCGCCGTCGGCACGATCGAAGATCTCAAGCAGGATCTCGCCGATCCGCCGCACCCGACGGCGCGCGGCGGCGGCGTCGTAGCCGTGCTGCTCCTCGGCGATGTTGATGATTCCGCCGGCGTTGGCCACGAAGTCGGGTGCCCACAGGATCTCGCGGGCGGCCAGCCGGTCGGCCACGGACTCGTCGGCCAGCTGGTTGTTGGCGGCGCCGGCCACGATGCGGCAGCGCAGGCGCGACACCGACCGATGATCGAGGACGCCGCCCAGGGCACAGGGCGCGACCACGTCGACATCGGCCTCGAGGGCCTTATCGGGGGCGAGCCAGCTCGCGCCGAGCTCGTCGGCGAGCCGCCGCTTGTGCGGGTCGATGTCGCCCACCACGAGCCTGGCGCCGGCCCGGGCGCAGCGCTTGGCCACGCGCGAGCCGACGTGGCCGAGCCCGATCACGGCCACGCTGCGGCCGCGCAGCGAGCTTAACCCGAACACGCGCTCGCAGCTGGCCCGGATGGCGGACTCCACACCGAGCGCGGTGAACGGGCTGGGATCGCCCGAGCCGCCCATGCGTCGCGGCAAGCCGGCCACGTGGCGTGTGCGCCCGGCAATCAGCCGCATGTCCCGGCTGGATGTGCCGACGTCCTCGGCGGCGATGTAGCGCCCGCCCAGCGCCTCGACCGTGTCCGCGAAGTCGAGCAGCGCGGCGGTGCGGAGCTCGCCGTGCAGCGCCACCCCCGGCGCGGTCATGATCACGCCCTTGCCGCCGCCGAGTGGCAGGTCCGCCACTGCCGACTTGAAGGTCATCGCGCGCGAGAGCCTGAGCGCGTCGCGCAGCGCCTGGCGAGCGTCGGCGTAGCCCCACATCCGGCAGCCGCCGAGCGATGGCCCGCGAATCGTCGAGTGGATCGCGACGAACGTGTACAGCCCGGAGCGCCGCCCGCGCCGGACGAGCAGGTCCTCGTGGTCGAGGTTCTCCGGGTAGCTGTCGGTTATGTCCTCTGCCGCCGCCGGAAGCGTGGTCACTGCGGGGGTGAGGTGGACCCGCCGTTCGCGGTGCCGGTCGACGATCCCGGGCCCGCCGTGCCGGATGTGCCGGTCGGGCTGCTCGGCGACGAGCTGACCGTGCTCGTGCCCGTGCTCGGACCCGACGACGTCGCGTCAGTCGAACCGGTGGAGCTCGTCGTGCTCGAGGTGGAGGAGGTCGATGACTGGGTCGAGTCGGTGGAGCTCGGCGTGGTCGAGCTGGGCGTGAGCGTCGGAGTCGTGGATGTGCCCTCGCTGCTCGTCGCCCCGGAGCTGCCCGCCGGCCCGCTCGGGCTGACGCCGCCGCCGCTGATCACGGTCGAGATGCCGCCGCTCGCGCGCACCTTGACCTTGGTTTGATCGGTGGTCGGGGAGCTCGGGGACGCACCGCTCCCGAGCGCGGTCGAGCGGGCCCCCGACGTGCCCGGCCCCGCGCCTGTGCCTACGACGGCCAGCCGCGGGTCGATCGTCGCCGGCGAGGACACCGCCGGGTTCATGTCGCGGTCCTCGCTCACCGAGCTCGAGATGTCGCTGCGCGCCGGCGCGCTCACGTGCGCGTGAGCCACCACTGCCGGCTTGGCGCGGTGGGCCGGGGGAGTGGGCAGCGTGTGCTGAAGCTCGACCGCGCCGCCCGCGGTCACCACGGCTGCCGCGAGCAGCGTGGCCACGTGGCCGGCGCTGGCGCTCACCGCTCCGACCGAGACGACCGCGGTGGAGCTCCCGGCTGCTCCGCCCACGGCCGCGGCGCCACCGGCGGCCCCGCCGCCCGCGCCTCCGACCCCCAGCAGGTTGGCCACCACGCCGAGCGGGCCGAGCGTCGGGACGAGCGCGCCGAACCGGCGGCTGACCCCGCGAAGCTGGTGGCGGAACTCCCGGCAGCCCGCGCAGTCGCGCATGTGGCGCCGCGCGGTGGCCCCCGGTCGCAGACCGCGATCGTGTGAGACGATCAGATCCTCGCGGATCTCCGAGCACGCCGTGTCGCGTGCCTCGACCGCCTGGCCGAGGGCGAGCCGGGCCCGCACCAGCAGCGACTTGACGGCCGGCACGGTCACTCCGAGCGCGGTGGCCAGCTCGGCATACGACATTCCCCCCAGCTCGCGCATGAGCAGCGCCGAGCGCTGCTGATCGGGCAGCCGGCGCACGTCGGCGATCAGCCGCCGGAGCGACTCCCGTTGGTCGGCCTCGGCGATCGGATCGTGCTCGGGCGCGCGCAGGAGCTGCAGGACCTCCGGCGGCGGCGGGGCCGGCCGGCGCAGCTCGTCGATGCAGCGGTTGTGCGCGACCCGGTAGAGCCAGGCGCGCAGCGCCAGCTCCCGGCGATTGGCCCGCAGCCCTGAGTAGGCGCGCACGAAGATGTCCTGCAACGCATCCTCGGCGTCGGCGCGCCGCGGCAGCATCTGGCGGGTGTAGGCGAACAGCCGCTGGCGGTAGCGGTCATGGATGACCCGGAACGCCTCGTCGTGGCCGGCGCGGAACAGCGCCAGCAGCTGCTCGTCCGAGCGAAGGCGGAGGAGAGGCGTCCCGATTTGAGTCCGAGGCCGAGCTACTGCTGCCGGTGCGGGAAATGCGGACGCTTCCACGTGGAACCCTGGTCACTCTAACGCGTAGCCCGGGGGAAGGTTTCGCATTTTGGCCCCGTTGCCGTGAGCGAGATCCCGGGAGGCCGTCCTGCCGGTCAGGACAAAGACACCATCACGTGCTTGACCTCCGTGTAGTCCTCGAGCGCGTACATGCTGAGGTCCTTGCCGTAGCCCGATTGCTTGAGGCCGCCGTGGGGCATCTCGGAGGCCAGCGGAATGTGGTCGTTGATCCACACGCAGCCGAAGCGGAGGGCTTTGGCCACCCGCATGGCGCGTCCCACGTCGCGGGTCCACACGCTCGAGGCGAGCCCGTACGGCGTGCCGTTGGCCCAGGCGATCGCCTCGGCCTCGTCGGAGAACGCCTGCACGGTGATGACCGGACCGAAGATCTCCCGCTGGATCATCTCGTCGTCCTGACGCAGCCCGGAGACGACCGCCGGCTCCAGGAAGAACCCGGGACGGTCGAGCTCGCGACCGCCGGTGACGATCTCGACGTGATCCGGCTTGCGCTCCAGGAATCCCTCCACCCGCTCGCGCTGGCGGGCGGAGTTGAGTGGTCCGAGCGTGGTGTCGGGCGAGCGGGTGTCGCCCAGCACCAGACCCTGCGCCTGCTCGGCGAGCCCGTTGACCACCTCATCGAGGACCTTGGAGCTGGCCAGCACGCGGGTGGCCGCCGTGCAGTCCTGACCGGCGTTGTAGTACCCCGTGCCGGCGATCGTCTCGAGCGCCGTGGACATGTCGACGTCGTCGAACACGACCACCGGCGCCTTGCCGCCGAGCTCGAGGTGCACGCGCTTGAGCGAGTCGGCCGCTGCCCGGGCGATCCACTTGCCGGTATCGACCGAGCCGGTGAGCGAGACCATGTTGACGTCGTCGTGGGTGACGAGCGCCCGGCCGGTCGGGTCGCCGTGTCCGGTGATCACGTTGAGCACGCCCTTGGGGAAGATCTCGGCCGCGTACTCGGCCAGCTTCAGCACGGTGAGCGGGGTGGTCTCGGCGGGCTTGAGCACGACGGTGTTGCCGGCCGCCAGGGCGGGGCCGATCTTCCATACCGCCATCATCAGCGGGTAGTTCCAGGGCGCGATCTGCCCGATCACCCCGACCGGCTCGCGGCGGATGATCGAGGTGTAGCCGCTCACGTACTCGCCGGCGGCACGCCCCTCCATGCACCGGGCGGCGCCCGCGAAGAAGCGCAAGTTGTCGGCCATGAATGGGATCTCGTCGTCGCGGAAGGCGTTGATCGGCTTGCCGGCATTGTCTGACTCGAGCTCGGAGAGCTCGTCGGCGTGCTCCTCGATCGCGTCGGCCAGCTTGAGCAATGCGCGGGCGCGCTCCCCGGGCGTGGTCGTGGCCCATCCGTCCCAGGCGGCGCCGGCGGCTTTGACGGCGCGGTCGACGTCGGCCGGCGTGGACAGGGGCGCCTGGGCGATCGCCTCGCCGGTGGCGGGATTGAGGATCGGCTCGGTCTGACCGTCGGCGGGATCGACGAACTCGCCGTCGATGAAGTTCTGGAGAGTGGTGATAGCTGTGGCCATGGCCGAGCAAACGTACCACCGGGCGGTGGGGACGCCGGGGAGCATCTCGCCCCGGCGGGTTCGACGCGGCGGCGATAATCTCACTCCGAGCACCCATGGACCCGGCCTCGAGCATTGGCATTCCGGTGGCGTTCGGCGCGGGGCTGATCTCGTTCCTGTCTCCGTGCGTGCTGCCACTGGTCCCCGGCTACATCTCCGCGGTGGCCGGCGTCGCGCCGGCGGAGATCCGCGCGCGGCGGGTGCTCGGTCCGAGCCTCGCCTTCGTGGCCAGCTTCTCGGTGATCTTCATCGCGCTCGGGTTGATCGGCCAGCAGGCGCTGCACGGCGCCCTGACCGGGCCCACCGCGGTCAAGGTGTGCGGCGCCATGATCGTCGTGATGGGCGTGCTGTTCGTGCTCGCCCCGTTCGTGCCCCGGCTCTCGCGCGAGTGGCACGCGGGGCGGCTCATGGAGCGCGCCGGCCGTGGCGGGCCGGTCCTGACCGGGGCCGCCTTCGCGCTGGCCTGGACCCCGTGCACGGGCCCCACCCTCGGGGCGATCGTCACCGCCGCCGGGGTGTCGGGGTCGGCCGCGCACGGGGCGTTCCTGCTCGCGGTCTACTGCGCCGGCCTGGGGGTCCCGTTTCTGATCACGGGCCTCGCGTTCGGCACCGTCACCTCGGCGCTCGGCGTGGTCCGCCGCCACTATCCGGTGGTCATCGGCGCCGGAGGTTTCGTGCTGATCGGGATGGGCGTCCTGATCTGGACCGGGGAGTTCCACCAGTTGAACATCACGGTCAACCACTGGCTGAACACTCTCGGGCTCCCGGACTTCAACTCCGACACGTGAGCGGCGGGCTCCCGGCTTCAACTCGTAAGGCGTCTCTAACCCGGAGGGCAGGAAGCACCGCTCAGAACGGGTATATACAGAGGCGAGAAGTCCGACCCCGGCGCTGGGACTTAGGGCTACCTAATCTGGTACGCTCGAAGCCCGGTCGGTGTTAGGGCCCCCTAACCGTCTTGCCAGGCAATTGTCGTTCGCACAGACCATCGCATTAGGCGCGCTCGCCGGCTTCACGATCTTCCTCGGGCTGCCCGTAGGGCGGATGCAGCTGCTCGGCAGCCGCTCCCGGGTGGCGCTGGCCATGTTCGCGGTCGGGGTGCTCGCGTTCATCTTCGTCGACGTGCTCTCGAACGGTCTCTCGATCGTCGACACGAGCCTCGATGCGGTCAAGCACCACCATCAGTCGCTGGGCTACCTGATCTGGCTGGTCGTGCTCCTGGCCGGCGGGTTTGCCCTGGGCAGCGCCGGTTTGGCCACGCTCGAGCGGCGCATGCGCCCGATCGGGGCCCGGCGCCCGCCGATCGCCGGCGGCGCCGAGACGGCCGCGCTCGAGGCCGATCCGCTGGCGCTCGAGCTCGATGCCGCCCGCCGGCGCGCCCTGCGCGTCGGGCTGACCATCGCCGGCGCGATCGGCGTGCACAACTTCGCCGAGGGCCTGGCCATCGGCGTCTCCGCGCGGGCCGGCGCGATCAGCCTCGCCACCGTCCTGATCATCGGCTTCGCCCTGCATAACGCCACCGAGGGCTTCGGGATCGTCGGGCCCCTGGGCGACGTGAAGCCGTCGTGGCGATGGATCGGGCTGGCCGGGCTGATCGGCGGCGGGCCTACGTTTCTCGGCTCACTGGTCGGCTACGCGGTGACCAGCCACCCGCTCGAGCTGGCGTTCTACGCGGCCGCCGGGGGCGCGATCCTCTACGTGATCGGCGAGGTGTGGAACGGCATGCGCCGCTACGGGCACCGGGAGCTCGGCCTGTTGATGCTCTCGGCTGGCTTCCTGGTCGGGGTGCTCACCGACCTGATCGTCACCTACGGCGGCGGCTGACTACTCCTCGTCGGGCTGGCGCTCGCGCCACCGCAGCGATGCGGCTTCGGCGCTCGCCGAGTGCCGGTTCGGAACCTCACCCTCGGGCTCGGGGACGTGAGACGGCGCATCGTGGTCGACATCCTCATCGGGATGCCTCTGACGCCACCGCGTCGCCGCCGCCTCGGCACTGCTCGAACGCCGCCCTGGCCTTTTTGCGTCGTCTGACATCTCTCACCTCCGTCTTTCGAGACTGACAGCGTAGTCGCTGACGGTTAGGCTGCGCGGCCCATGAGCCCGAGCATTCCCCTTCCTCCGCATGATGCGCCGCTGAGCGGCGGCTCTCCGTTTCCGCCGATCGCCGACTACGGGTTCCTGTCCGACTGCCACACCGGCGCCCTGGTCGCGTCCGACGGGAGCATCGAATGGATGTGCCTGCCCCGCTTCGACTCGCCGAGCGTGTTCGGCGCCATGCTCGACCGGCGGGCCGGCTCGTTCCGGGTCGGGCCGTACGGGATTCTCGTACCGCTCTCGGTCCGCTACGTACCGGGCACGATGATCCTCGAGACGACGTGGATGTGTCCGTCCGGCTGGGTCGTCGTCCGCGACGGCCTGACCATCGGCCCCTGGCACGGCGATCACGCCGACGAGACGACCCACACGCGGCCGCCCACCGACCACGACGCCGATCACATGCTGGTGCGCCTGATCGAGTGCATCGAGGGCCAGGTCCAGATCGAGGCGGTGTGCGAGCCGATGTTCGACTACGGCCGCACGCCGGCGCGCTGGACGCGCGTCACCGAAGACTGGTCGGCGGCCGAGGCCACCGACGGCGACACCGTCCTGCGCCTGATCAGCGACCTGCGGATCGGGATCGAGGGCAACCGGGCGCGCGCCCGGCACACGCTGAGCGCCGGCGAGGAGCGGTTCGTCGCGCTGGGCTGGCGCCATGGGCTGCACGGCCCCGAGCACACCGCCAACGCCAAGGAGCGGCTCCAGACGACTTTCCACTACTGGCGCAACTGGCTGGCCGGGGGACGGTTCCCCGATCACCGCTGGCGCTCGCACCTCCAGCGATCCGCACTGACCCTCAAGGGCCTGACCTACGTGCCGACCGGCGCCACGGTGGCCGCTGCGACGACGTCGCTGCCCGAGACGCCGCAGGGGGAGCGCAACTGGGACTACCGCTACTGCTGGATGCGCGATGCCACGTTCACGCTGTGGGCGCTCCACGCGCTCGGGCTCGACTGGGAGGCCGACGACTTCATGCAGTTCGTGGCCGACCTGGAGCGCAACAGCGACGGAGCCCTGCAGATCATGTACGGCCTGGGAGGCGAGCGGGACCTCACCGAGCACGAGCTCTCGCATCTGAACGGCTACGAGGGTGCGGTGCCCGTACGCACCGGGAACGGCGCCTACAACCAGCACCAGAACGACGTCTTCGGCGCCGTGCTCGACTCGGTGTACCTGCACACGAAGATGGGCGGGCACATCCCTCAGCGTCTGTGGCCGCTCCTGGAGGACCAGGTGCGCTGTGCGCTCAGCGTGTGGTCGGCACCCGACCAGGGGATCTGGGAGGCACGAGGCGCGCCCAAGCACTACGTGTCGTCCAAGCTCATGTGCTGGGTGGCGGCCGATCGGGGGGCCCGCCTGGCCGCGATCGAGGGCGAGCGTGAGCTCGCCGAGCAGTGGCAGGCCGGCGCGGACGCGATCCGGGCCGAGATCCTGGCGCGCGGCGTCTCGGCGCGGGGCGTCTTTCGCCAGCACTACGACACCGATGCGTTGGACGCCTCGACGCTCCTGATTCCGCTCGTGCGGTTCCTGCCTGCCGACGATGAGAGGGTGCG
>JAFAYP010000332.1 GCA_019240305.1 Solirubrobacterales bacterium | reverse complement strand
AACGGCGCTCCTGGCCCCCCTCACGATCGCCCTGCTCGCGATCGTGGTGCGTGGCGCCGCACTCGGCCTGCGCTCGAGCCAGGATCCGAGAGCGCGGACGTACCGGCTGCTCGGCCGCCTGTTCGGCGCCGCGAGCCTGGTCGCGCCGTTCGCCTTTGGGCTCGTCGCCGGCGGTCTCGCCCAGGCCGCGGTCTCGCCCCGGGCCGGCGTGCCCACGGTCCCGTCGATTCCCTGGGCCGATCCGTTCTCGCTCCTCACAGGTCTGCTCGCGCTCTGCCTGTGCGCCGTCCTGGCCGCCGGTCTGATGACGATCCGCATGGCCCGCGCCGACGAGCCTGACCTCGCCGAGCGCTTCCGCCACCGGGGGCTTCAAGCCGGAGCGGGCGTGACACTCCTCGGCGCGGCTGGTCTGCTCGTTGCCCGGGTGAGCGCCCCCGCCCTAGCCGCCCGCCTGACCGGTGCCGCCCTGCCTGTGGTCATCGCCGGCTTCGCCGCCATGGTCGTCTCGCTGGTGGCCGTGGTGCGCCGCCGCCCCGCCGTGGCCCGAAGCGCCGGACTGACCGCCGCCGCCGCATTGATCTGGGGTTGGCTCCTCGCCCAGGCTCCGCATCTCGTCGGCGCCGAGCTCACGATCCATGCCGCCGCGGCCACCGCGCCCGCCCTCACCGCGGTCGCGATCGCCTCCGGCGCCGTGCTCCTGAGCGTGATTCCCGCCCTCCTGCTCCTGTTCACCCTGTTCGCCCGACCCGCGCCCGAGGTTCGCCCATGACACCGTCATCCCCATCCGTCGTCCGTGTTCGCAATCGCCGTCCGCTCGCGGCCGGTGCCCTGACCCTGTGGATCGCGATCTCACCCTGGTTGTGGGGGTTCGCCGGTGCGCATCCGGCGGTCGCCAACCACGTATTTCTCGTGCTCGCCTTCGGGCCGCTCGCGGTCATGATGGTGGCGCTGCGCCCGGCTGCGCTGGTCACGCTTTCGGGCGGTGTCTGGCTGGCCCTCAGCCCGTGGGTGCTGGGCTACGCCGGCAACCACACGGCTTGGCTGAACGAACTCGTCACCGGCGCCTCGCTGTCGGCGCTGGCCGCGAGCTGCAGCGGTCTCACCGGCCGCTTGCGACCCCAGTCCGCTCGATGGCGAGCCCGAAGGCCGGGCGATCCCTCCTATACTTCATAAAATGAAGCAGATCGGGTTCCTGTCCTTCGGCCACTGGCAGAACGCCTCCTGGTCGCGCACGCGCACCGCGGCGGACGCCCATCGGCAGACCATCGAGCTGGCCGAGGCCGCCGAGGCGCTTGGAATTGACGGCGCGTTCGTCCGCGTGCACCACTTCGCCCGTCAGCTTGCGTCGCCCTTCCCGCTGCTCGCCGCGATCGGCGCGCGCACGAGCCGGATCGAGATCGGCACTGCGGTGATCGACATGCGCTACGAGAACCCGCTGTACATGGCCGAGGAGGCCGCCGCGGCCGACCTGATCAGCGGCGGCCGGCTCCAGCTCGGGATCAGCCGCGGCTCGCCCGAGCCCGCTCTGAACGGCGCGCACGCGTTCGGCTACCGCCCGCCCGAGGGTACGAGCGACGCCGATCTGGCCCGCCAGAAGACCGCCCTGTTCCGGGGCGCCATTGCCGGCGCCGGCGTCGTGGCGGCCGACCCTGAGATGACCGGCGCGGCCGGCCAGCTCGCCATCCAGCCCCAGTCGCCCGGCCTCGAGCAGCGGATCTGGTGGGGATCGGGCAATCGCGAGAGCGCGCGCTGGACCGGGGAGCAGGGGATGAACCTGATGAGCTCGACCCTGCTGCTCGAGGACACCGGGGTCCCCTTCGACGAGCTCCAGGCCGAGCAGATCGGGCTCTTCCGCGCAGCCTGGGCGGACGCAGGTCACGCGCACGAACCGCGTGTGTCGGTCAGCCGCAGCGTGATCCCGATCGTCACCGACGAGGATCGTGCCTATTTCGGGGGCCGCAGCGGCGAGGACCGCGACCAGCTCGGCTACCTCGACGGCGCGTTCGCCCGCTTCGGGCGCAGCTACACCGGCGAGCCCGACGTGATCGCCGAAGAGCTGGCGCGCGACGTGGCCGTGCAGGCGGCCGACACGCTGCTCCTGACCGTTCCCAACCAGCTCGGCGTCGAGTACAACGCTCGCATGCTCGAGACGATCGCTCGCGAGATTGCGCCGGCCATCGGCTGGCGCCCCGCCTCGGCGACGGTGGGCGCGTGAGCCAGGCGACCCGGCGGCTGACCGACGGAACCGAGATTCCGCTCCTCGGTCTGGGCGTATGGCAGGTGCCCGACGGGCCGGCGTGCGTGAACGCCGTCCGCTGGGCGCTCGAGCTCGGCTACCGCCACATCGACACCGCCCAGGCCTACGGCAACGAGGAGAGCGTCGGCCGGGCCCTGCGCGACAGCGGCGTCGCGCGGGAAGACGTGTTCATCACCACCAAGTTCTATCCGCGGCGTCGCGGGGATCCTGCCGCCGAGGCCGAGCACAGCCTGCGCCGCCTGGGGGTCGACCAGGTCGATCTGTACATCGTCCACTGGCCGCAGGGCGGCGCCACCTGGGCGTGGCCGGGGATGGAGAAGGCGCGCGAGCTCGGCTGCACTCGCTCGATCGGCGTGTCGAACTTCGATGTCGACGAGCTGGCGCAGGTGATCTCGGCAGGCAGCGTCCCGCCGGTCGCCAACCAGGTCCAGTTCAGCCCGTTCGAGCATCGCCGCGGGCTGCTCGAGGCCTGCGAGCGCAGCGGCGTCGTGCTCGAGGCCTACAGCCCGCTGGGCACCGGGCGGCACCTGGGCGAGGCCACCGTTACTCAGATCGCCGAGCGGCTCGGGCGCACGCCGGCCCAGGTGCTCCTGCGTTGGTGCGTGCAGCGCGAGATCCCGGTGATTCCCAAGTCGACCCATCGCGAGCGGCTCGAGGAGAACGCCCAGATCTTCGACTTCACGCTGACCGACGACGACATGGCCGCGCTCGATGCGCTCGACCGGACGCGAGGCACAGCCCGCGCCCGCGAGCGCAAGTGGTGGTAGCTCAGGCGGGGCAGTTCTCAGCGCTTCACCCGAAGCGGCGGCCACCGTTGACTAGCAGCGTCTGACCGGTCACGAACGCGCTCTCATCGGACACCAGGAACGCGAGCGCTCCGAGCAGATCCTCGGGCTGGCCGAGACGGCCGAGCGGCGTGGCGCTCACGTCGTAGGCGGCGCCGCCCAGCATGGCGGCGCTTCCCTCGTTCGGGATGAAGCCGGGCGCAATCGCGTTCACTCGGATCTGCGACGGGCCGAGCTCGCGGGCGAGCACCCGAGTCAGTCCGATCACCGCGCTCTTGGACGCCACGTAGTGGGCGACGCCGGGCGAGCCCGAGAAGGCCACCTCCGAGGCCAGGTTGACGATCGATCCGCCGCCGGCCTCCCGAAGCAGAGGGGCGACCGCGGCGGCGCACAGCCATGTCCCCTTCACGTTGACCGTCAGCACCCGGTCCCACTCCTCCTCGGGTATCTCCTCGAACGGCCGGCGGCTCAGCCCGGCGACCACCGCGGCGTTGTTGACCAGGGCGTCGAGGCCCCCAAGCGCGTCGCGCGCGGTCTGCGCGAGCGCGCGTGTCTGCCCGGCCGAGCTCACGTCGATCACCGCGGGCAGAACCTCCACGCCCTCTGCCTGCTTGCACGTCTCCTCCAGCCCGGCCTGCGAGATGTCCGCCGCCAGCACGCGCGCGCCCAGCGCGGCCAGATGGAGCACGAACTCCCGGCCCAGGCCACGGGCGGCGCCGGTCACGATGATCCGCTTGCCCGCCAGCCGAGCGCCGCTGCTCATGCGATCTAGCCTTTCCATCGTGCCCGACGCTACCGCCTTCACGATCGGACACTCGACCCGGTCCTCCGAGGAGTTCCTCGGTCTGCTGCACGAGGCCGGCGTCGCGCTGGTCGCGGACGTCAGGGCGTTCCCGAGCTCGCGCCGGCATCCGCAGTTCAACCGTGATGCGCTCGCGGACTGGCTCCCGGCCGCCGGCATCGCCTATCGGCACATGGCGAATCTCGGCGGCCGCCGCACGCCGGCTACGGGCTCCGAGAACGGCGGCTGGCGCGAGGTTGCCTTTCAGGGCTACGCCGATCACATGCGCTCACCCGAGTTCCAGCATGCCCTTACCGACCTGGAGGCAGCGGCGCAGGCATCGCCGACCACGGTCATGTGCGCCGAGGCGGTGTGGTGGCGCTGTCATCGCCGTCTGATCGCCGACGCGCTCGTGGCTCGCGGCTGGCGGGTTGAGCATCTCGGAATCGGAGAGGGCTCCGCGGAACACCAGCTGACCGAGTTCGCCGTGGTCGGTCCCGATCGGACCGTGCGCTATCCGCCGGTCCAGGGCATGCTCGAGGTGGGCGCCTGACCGTTAGCAATCTTGTGAATAGTCGAGTAGCCTGTGCCGGTGGCAAGTGCCGACCTCCTCCTGCACCCGGTTCGGCTACGCATCGTCAAGGCGTTCCTGGGCGATCGCGCCCTGACGACGGGGCGGCTCGCCGCCGAGCTCGATGACGTGCCGCCCGGGAGTCTGTATCGCCACGTGGCGATGCTGGCCGAGGCCGGCGTCTTGCAGGTGGTCGCGGAGCGGCGCGTGCGCGGCGCGGTCGAGCGCACCTACGCGCTCCGGCTGTTCGCGGCGCGGATCAGCCCCGAGGAGGCCAGGCAGATGACCCCCGAGGAGCACGCGCAGGCGTTCATGGTCTACGTCGCCGGGATGCTGGCCGACGCCGATCGCTACCTCGCATCGGGCCCGGTGGACCCCGCCCGCGACGGGGCGGACTATCAGGTCGGTGCATTGTGGCTGACCGACACAGAGTACGCCGAGCTCCTTCGCGAGTTATCGATAGTCTTCCAGCCCCGGCTGGCCAATCCACCGGCGCCTGGGCGCAAGCGCCGGATGATCTACACCGTGCTTTTGCCGGCGCCCGAGGCCGCGTGATGCTGAGCGCCCAGGCCGAGGTCGTGCTCACCGCAGTGGAGATGGCGCAGGCGGGGCGATTCGCCGAGATCCGCGATTTGTTCGTGCCCACCCTGCAGCCGATGCTGACTGCCGAGACGCTCGCGGCCGGGTGGGCGTCCGAGCTCGGCCGCCGGGGTCGGGTCATGTCGGTCGGAGCGCCGGTGGCCGAGCCGACCGGCACCGGCGTGGTTGTGGTGAAGGTGCCAGTGAGCTGCGAGCACGGAGGGTTTGCCGTGATCGCGCCGGTGACCGAGGAGGGACACCTGGCGGGTCTCCAGCTCGCTCCGCTCGATGCCGCGCTGCCGACCGCGCCATGGGAGCCGCCGGGGTACGCCGATCCGGCGCGCTTTGAGGAATCGGAGATGAGCCTCGAATCCGGATCGCGTGCCGTCGTCGGGACGCTCAGCCTCCCGCGCGGAGCGACCGGGGTACCCGCCGTCGTGTTGCTGGCCGGGTCCGGGCCGCTCGACCGCGACGAGACGGTCGGACGCAACAAGCCGTTCAAGGACATTGCCTGGGGCCTGGCCAGCCGCGGGATCGCGGTGCTCCGATTCGACAAGGTGAGCTTTGCTCACGCCGCCGAGGTCCGCGAGGCCGGCGAGTTCACGCTGAGCGACGAGTACCTGCCGCAGGCGCTCGCGGCGATCGAGCAGCTCCGGTCTCATCGGTCGGTCGACCCGGCGAGGATCTTCCTGCTCGGCCACAGCCTCGGAGGGACGGTTGCACCGCGGGTCGCCGCGGCCGAGCCGTCGGTTGCCGGCCTCATTCTGTTAGCCGGCGGCGCTGAGCCGATGCATCGTGCGATGGTGCGCCAGGTCCGCTATCTCGCCTCGCTCAGCCCGGAGAGCGAAGCCGCTTCGGCCCCGGTGATCGAGGCCCTGAGTGAGAAGGCGCGCCTCGTGGACAGCCCTGCGCTGTCGGCGTCGACCCCGGCCGGCCTGCTGCCGTTTGGCGCCCCGGGCTCCTACTGGCTCGACGTGCGTGACTACGATCCGGTTGCCCTGGCACAGACGCTCGGAAAGCCGATCCTGATCCTTCAGGGCGGGCGCGACTACCAGGTGACCGTCGCCGACGACCTGGCGCGGTGGGAGGCGGGGATGACCGGTCGTGACCGGATGACGATCC
>JAFAYP010000243.1 GCA_019240305.1 Solirubrobacterales bacterium | reverse complement strand
GGCGTGCTGGCTGCGCTGTGGATCCGCAAGGTCCAGCGCCCGAACCGCTTCCGGGGCAGCCACCTGGGCGAGGCCGACCTGATCCTGGGTCTGATCGCGACGATCGTGATCAGCCTCCTGCTCTGGCATGCCAGCCGGATCGCCCTTCACCTGAACGAGTGGCCGCACGCGTGGGCGCCGGTGTCGAGCGGGCTCTCGCATCTGTTCGCCGACAACCAAGCCACCAAGATCCTCGAGCGCGTATTCGTGTGGATCCACGTGCTCACGATCCTCGGCTTCCTGGCCTATCTGCCCCACTCCAAGCACCTGCACATCTTCGTGGCGGCGGTCAACGTGTGGTTCGGGCGCACGCGCGCCGGCGGCCGGCTCGAACCCCTCAAGTTCGACGACCCCGACGTGCCCGAGGAAGAGCTGCGCTTCGGCGCCGGCACGGCAACCGATCTCACCTGGAAGCAGGTGCTCGACACGTTCTCGTGCACCGAATGCGGGCGCTGCCAGGACGCCTGCCCGGCCTACGCCACCGGCAAGATCCTCTCCCCCAAGCTGGTCATCATGGGTCTGCGCGACGCCGTGTTCGCTGAAACCGAGGACGCGCCGCTCGTCCCGGACGCCGTCCCCGCCGAGAGCATCTGGGACTGCGTGACCTGCGGTGCGTGCATCCAGGCCTGCCCGGTGTCGATCGAGCACGTCGATCACATCGTCGACCTGCGCCGGCACCTGGTGATGGTCGAGTCGAGCTTTCCGGCCGAGTCCGAGCCGATGCTGCGCGACATCGAGCGCGCCTCGAACCCGTGGGGCAAGCCGCAGTCAGAGCGCGCCGACTGGGCCGCGGACCTCGGCATCAGGGTGCTCGAGCCGGGCGACCCCGCGCCCGAGTACCTCTACTGGGTGGGGTGCGCATCGTCGTTCGACGAGCGCGCCCGCAAGGCCGCGCAGGCCACGGCCAAGGTGCTGCAAGCCGCGAAAGTCGACTTCGCGATCCTCGGTCCGCGCGAGAGCTGCACCGGCGACCCGGCCCGCCGGATCGGCAACGAGTACGTGTTCCAGGCGTTCGCCGAGCAGAACGTCGAGACGCTGAACGAGGCGGGCATCACCCGGATCGTCACCGGCTGCCCCCATTGCTTCAACACGCTGGCCAACGAATACCCGGACTTCGGCGGCCGCTACGAGGTGATCCACCACTCCGAGCTGCTCTCAACGCTCGTCCGCGAGGGCCGTGTCAACCCGCAGCGCGCCGAACAGACGCCGATCACCTACCACGACTCCTGCTACCTCGCTCGTCACAATGACGTGCTCGAGGCGCCGAGACAAATCGTGTCGGCAATCGGAAAGCCGATCGAGATGCGCCGCTCGGGCAAGCAGACCTTCTGCTGCGGGGCCGGCGGCGCCCACATGTGGATGGAGGAGCGGGCCAGCCCGATCAATCAGGAGCGCGTGCGTGAGGCGGCCGCCACCGGCGCCGGCACGCTCGCGGTCGCGTGTCCATTCTGCACGGTGATGCTCGACGACGGCGTGCAGGGCGAGGGCGCCGATCTGCGCGTGGTCGACGTGGCCACGCTGCTATCCGAGGCGATCGAGTAGCGCTTCCAACTGGCGCTCGAGGCCGGCGTCCCCAACCTCGCGCACGACCAGCGGTCGTCCGATCCGCTGCGCCGCGCGCTCGGCCGCGACCCGAGTGGCGGGCGTCGCGCGCTGGGCGAGCCACAGCACACGCGTGTAATGCCGGAAGTAGTCCTCGCACAGCTCGGGATGGCGATCGAGGCCGAGCTCGCGCCACACCGTGTGCTCGAACGTTCGCGCCAGGAAGTCCGTCAGGAAGTACGTCCCGGGCTCCTCCTCGAGCGCAAGCTGCACCTCCGCGCGGGCGAACACGTCGTAGCAGTGGTCGCCCTCCAGGCGAGGGAACCCCAGCCGGTCAAGCGCGCCGTATGTCCCACAGTCGCCGTAGGCGAGAGCCACGACGTCGTGGCCCTCCATCAGCTCGGTCACCGCGGTGTCGATCCGCTCGGGGTGATTGTGCAACAGCGCCGGCACGGGGATCACCTTCAGCTCCCAGCCGCGGCGCCGGGCGATGCGTCGCACGTCGAGCGCCAGCGCCCCGCATGCGACGACCGCCTTCATCCCGGGAAGGCCAGCTGGTCGACGAACATGTCGTTGAAGTCCGAGCGCCCGGACAGCTCTACGTACTCCACCTCGCGCAGGATCGAGTACGCCTCGGCCCGCTCGCGGACCGACAGCGCGGCGATCTTGGCTCCCTCGCCGGCCACGTTGCCGGCCGACACGATCCGCGGCAGGGCGATCTTCGGCACCAGGCCGATCCGGACCGCGCTCAAAGGACTCAGGTAGGCCCCGAAGCTGCCGGCGAGGAGGATCTGGCTCACGTCCTCCGGGGCGACGCCCAGTGAAGCCATCAGGATGCTCCACCCGGTGGCGATCGAGGCCTTGGCGAACTGCAGCTCGCGCACGTCGCGCTGGGAGAGGAACACCGAGCGCTCGGGATCCTGACCGCCACGCCAGTCGAGCACGAACACCCGCTCCTGGCCGATCTTGGTCAGCCGGTCAGCCAGCCCGGGGAACCGGCGATGTGCATCCTCGTCGGGGATGAACCGGCCGGAGTGGTCGAGCAGTCCACAGTGGACGAGCTCGGCCACCGCGTCGACCAGCCCCGAGCCGCAGATCCCGACCGGCGGCTCGTCGCCGATCACGTCGAGGCTCACCCCGTCCTCCGAGAGCTTGACCCCTTCGATCGCGCCGGGTGCGGCCCGCATGCCGCATCTGATCTGCGCCGCCTCGAACGCCGGACCGGCCGGCGCGGCGGTGGCCAGCACCCGCTCGTGCGAGCCGAGCGCGATCTCGCTGTTGGTGCCGACGTCGATGAACAGGCGCAGCCGCCGGTCGCGCGTCAGTCCAGTGGCCAGCATCCCGGCCACGATGTCGCCACCCACGTAGGCGCCAAGCGACGGGAACAGAAATGCGGGCGCACGGGGGTGCACGGACAGACCGAGATCCCGCGCGAGCACCTCGGGAAACGAATGCGTCGAGACCACGAACGGAGCCATCGACAGCGGCTCCGGATCGATCCCGAGCGCCAGATGCATCATGGTCACGTTGCCGCACATGGTGATCTCGTACACCTCGCGCGGCGCGACGTCGCCCTCGCTGCACACCTCCGCCACCAGCTCGGCCATCGTCTCGTGCACGCGCTCGCGCAGCGCATCCAGGGCGTCGGGGTCCATCATCGTGGCCGAGATCCGCGTGATGACATCGGCGCCGTACGGCTGCTGGCGATTGAGCATCGAGCGGACCGCGACGGGCTGCCCGCTCTCCAAGTCGAGGAGGGTGGCCACCACGGTCGTGGTCCCCAGGTCGAACGCGATCGCGAACCGGCGCGCCGTGGTGTCCCCCGGCTCGAGATCGATCAGCTCCTGATCGCACACCACCGCGGTCACGTTGAAATGTGAGGCGCGAAGCACCGAGCCCAGCGACCTGAGCATCTCGACCGAGGCGTGTGGCTCCAGATCCTCGAGCGCGTCGAGCACGCGCTGCAGATCGGAGCGCTGGTCCTCCATCGTCGGCTCCTCGAGCACCAGGTGGCGCTTCTGGACGGCGGGGCGGAGGATGACGTGGCGACCCACGCCGGCCAGCGCCGCCTTCGGCCGCGTCTGCAGCGGCGGCACCTCGACCACCAGATCACCGCGGGCGTTGGCCCGGCACGCCAGCCGCCAGCCCTCCCGTAGTTCATCAGCCGAGAAGGCACGCGGGTCGAGCGGCCCCACGGGAACCTCGCCCGAGACGATCCGCACGCGACACTTCTTGCACGTGCCGTGCCCGCCGCAGGTGGAGTCGATCGCGATCCCGTTCCAGCTCGCGGCGTCGAACACCGGCGTGCCGCTCGGCACGCGCACCTCCGCGCCGTCGGGCAGGAACCGCAGCCGGACGCGTCCCGTCCCGTCATCCGGCGCCGGATCGACGGCCCCGGCCCCGGCGTCCGCGAGCGAGAGCGGGCGACGCTGCGGGGATGGCCCGCTCACGGCACCGCCGCCTCCTGGATCAGCGTCGACTGCCGCGCCCGGTGAGCGGCGATCCAGTTGGCTCCCCACTCGTCGTGGCCGAGCAGCAAGTCGGCGCCCCGGACCGAGTCGACCACCGGCCGGGAGGTGGACATGATCGCGCTGGTCAGACCGGCGGCCATGGCCATCGGCAGGAACGCGGCGTTCAGCGCGGGCCGCTCGGGCAGGCCGAACGAGACGTTCGAAGCACCCAGGCACATGTTCACGCTGAGCTCGTCACGGATCAGGCTGATCGTCGTGAGCGTCGTGCGCACGGCCGTCGGATCCGCGCCCACGGTCATGGCCAGCGGGTCGATCACGATGTCCTCGCGGGGGATCCCGAAGTCGGCCGCGGCGCTCACGATCTTGCGCGCGCATTCCAGCCGCTTCTCGGGCGTCTCGGGGATCCCGGTCTCGTCGTTGGCGAGGCCGATCACCGCAGCGCCGTGACGCGCCACCAGCGGGAGGATCTCGGACAGCCGATCGTCCTCGGCGGTCACCGAGTTCACCAGCGCACGGCCCTCGTACACCGACAACCCGGCCTCGAGCGCCTCGATCACCGAGGAGTCGATGCAGATCGGTACGTCGACGGCCGCCTGCACGGTTCCGAGCATGCTCTTCAGCAGCTCCGCCTCGTCGACCAGCGGGATGCCGGCGTTGACGTCGAGCATGTTGGCGCCGGCCTCGACCTGGGCCACCGCGTCGGTGGTCACCGTCGAGAGCTCGCCGGCGCGCAGCTCTTCGGCGAACTTCTTGCGGCCGGTCGGGTTGATCCGCTCGCCGATGATGCAGAACGGACGATCCGCCCCGATCTCGACCGTGCGCGACCGCGCCCGCAGAACGGTGACCGAGCTCATGCCGGGACCTTCTCGCGGCGCAGCTCGAGCAGCTCCTTGGCCTTCTTGACGGCGGCCGAGGCATCGGCCGAGTAGCCGTCGGCGCCAACCGCGTCGGCGTACTCCTGGGTGACCGGGGCGCCGCCCACCATCACGATCACCTTCTCGCGCATGCCGGCCTTTTCCAGCGCGTTGATGTTCGCCTTGAACATCGGCATGGTCGTGGTCAGGAAGGCCGAGAACCCGACGATGTCCGGGTTGTGCTCCTCGATCTGCTCGATGAACTTTTCGGGGGGCACGTTCACCCCGAGGTCGATCACGTGGAACCCGGCGCCCTCGAGCATGATGTTGCAGAGGTTCTTGCCGATGTCGTGCACGTCGCCCTTGACCGTGCCCATCAGGAACGTGCCGACCTCGGCCATGCCGGTCTCGGCCAGCAGTGGGCGCAGGATGTCGAGTGCGCCCTGCATGGCGCGGGCGGCGATCAGCATCTCGGGGACGAAGAAGTCGCCGCGCTCGAACCGGGCGCCGACCTCTTCCAGCGACGGGATCAGCCCGTCGTAGAGCATCCGCTCGGGCGCGAGCCCCTGTTCGAGACCCTCGTTCACGCCGTCGCGAACGGCCGGCGCGTTGCCGACCAGCGTCTCGTCATAGAGCAGTTGGAGGATCTCCTCGTCGGTCACGCCGCCCTCTCTCCTTTCTCACTGTGGCCGAGACGGCGGCTCAGCGTCCGCGCCTCGCTTTTCAAAACCTCCTGAAGCTCGGCGATGCGCTCCGGGTTCATCCGCAGCGTCGGTCCCGAGATGCTGAGCGCGGCGATCACCTCGCCGTGTCGTCCGCGCACCGGCGCGGCGATTGCCGCCAGCCCCGGCTCGAGCTCGTCGATCGAGGTGGCCAGCCCGTCGCGCTGGATCGCTTCGAGCTCGCGGCGGCTCGGCGCGGCCGGGGCCAGATCCCCGGCCGCGCCCCGCGGGGGGCCGAATGCCGTGAACACCTTGCCGTTGGCCGAATGCTCGTAGTCGACCGAGCGCCCGAGCCACTGCCCCGCGCCGAGGAAGTGCTGGCTGTCGACCTGGGCGATGTGCTCGACGCCGTGCGGCCCGGGCACGGCCAGGTTGATCGTCTCGCCGCTGGCCTCGGCCAGGGCGTCGAGCGTCGGCCGCGCGAGCTCGACGATGCTGCGTCCGAGCATGCTGCGCTCGGCCACCCGCAGGATCGCCGGGCCGGGCCGCAGGCGGCCGCGCTCCCCGTCCTGCTCGATCAGCCCGCGGCGCTCGAGCGCGCTCACCAGCCGCGAGGCGGTGCTCTTGGGCAATCCGGCCGCGCTGGCCAGGTCGGTCAGGGCGACAGGCTGGTCTGACTCGAGTACGCGGACGAGCAGATCGGCCCCGCGGTCAACCGCGGTCGTCCCGTGCGCAGCAGCCCGGCGATGAGAAACTTGGAACTGTTGTTCCACGCGCTATAGATTACGGCCAGACGCCGCCAGGTCAAGCCGTCCTGGACGATTAGGGTCCCTATGTGGATTAGTCCCTAGTCAGGCAACCCGCACCCCGCGACCCGAGGAGCCAGCCTTGTTCGTGAACTCCATGCCCCGCTACGAGATCCTCAGCGACGAGGCGATGGACGTGATCGATCGCGGCTGGCGCCGGCTGGTGTCCGAGATCGGGATCGAGTTCCTGCTGCCCGAGGCGGTGGAAACATTGCGCCAGGCCGGGCAGACCGTCGAAGACGAAAACCGGGTCCGGTTCGATCCCGAGTTCATCCTCGAACAGGTCGCCAAGGCGCCGCGCGAGTTCGAGCTGCAGGCCCGCAACCCGGAGCACACCGCGCACATCGGCGGCGACCACATGGTGTTCGCGCCGGTCTATGGGCCGCCGTTCGTGCGTGAGGGCGACACCCGGCGCGACGCCAAGATGGCCGACTTCGAGAACTTCGTGAAGCTCTGCCAGACGTTCGACCAGCTCGACTCGCCGGGCGGCACGATCTGCGAGCCCGAGGACCGCCCGCTCGACTCGCGCCACCTCGACATGGTGTTCGCCTTGCAGACGCTGTCCGACAAGCCCTACATGGGGTCGGTGACGTCCGGCCCCAACGCCGCCGACACGATCAAGATGGGCGAGATCCTGTTCGGGGGGCGTGAACAAATCGAGCGCGCACCGGTGTCGATCAGCCTGATCAACGTCAACTCGCCGCTGCGCTACGACGACCGCATGCTCGGCGCGATGCTCGAGTACGTGAAGGCCGGGCAGGCCGTGGTGATCAGCCCGTTCCTGCTCATGGGCGCGATGTCACCGGTGTCGCTGCCGGCCACGCTCGTGCAGCAGCTGGCCGAGGCGCTGGCCGGGATCGCGCTGGCACAGCTGATCCGCCCGGGCACTCCGGTGGTGTTCGGCTCCTTCCTGAGCAACACCGACATGCAGTCGGGCTCGCCCTCGTTCGGCACGCCCGAGTCGGGGATGGGCGTCCTGTGCACCGGACAGCTCGCGCGGCGCTTCGGCCTGCCCTGGCGCGGCGGCGGCGGACTGAACGCCTCCCAGACGGTCGACGCCCAGGCCGCCTACGAGTCGCTGATGACGCTGCTTCCCACGTTCCTGGCCGGGACCAACTTCGTCATGCACTCGGCCGGCTGGCTCGAGGGCGGCCTCGTGTCCTGCTACGAGAAGTTCATCGTCGACGTCGAGCTCCTGCGCGAGCTGCGTCACGAGTTCACGCCGCTTGAGATCGACGAGGCCTCGCTGGCCTTCGGCGCCCATGAGGAGGTCGGACCCGGTGGGCACTTCCTGGGCGCCGCCCACACGCTCGAGCGCTTCCGCGAGTGCTTCTACAGGCCGTTGCTGTCCTCGACCGAGAACTTCGACCGCTGGTCCAAGCGCGGCGCGCGGGACACCACCGCCCGCGCGGGCGAGATCTGGCGCGAGACGCTCGAGCACTACGAGCAGCCGCCGCTCGACGACGCGATCCGCGCCGAGCTCGAGGAGTTCGTGGTGCGGCGGCGCGCCGAACTGGGCGACTAAGGGCCCTGCCGCTGCGCATGAGCCCGCGCGAGCTCCGGCTGCTGTTCCTGGTCGCCGGGGCGATCGTGTTCGTCGACACCGCCTTCTACTCCGCGGTCGTCCCGTTACTCCCCACCCTCACGCGCGAGTTTCATCTGAGCAAGGCGTCGGCCGGCGTGATGACGGCCGGCTACGCCGCCGGGACGCTCGTGGGGTCGCTTCCGGGCGGCATGCTGGCCGAGCGGGCGGGACCGCGCGTGACGCTCTACGCCGGTCTGGCCCTGATGGGCAGCGCGAGCCTAGCCTTCGGGCTGCTTCACAACGTCGTCCTGCTCGACGCGGCCCGCTTCCTGCAGGGCGTGGGTGGCGCGTGCACCTGGGCCGGCAGCATGGTCTGGCTGATCGTCGAAGCCCCGGCCGACCGCCGGGGCAGCGCGATCGGCGGCGCGCTCGCGGCGGGGATCGGCGGCGCCTTG
>JAFAYP010000131.1 GCA_019240305.1 Solirubrobacterales bacterium | reverse complement strand
AACCTCCGGGGCCACGCCAGCCATGGCCACGATCGAGCCGAGTCCCAGACGCTCAAGCGTCGGCAAGTTCAGCCCGCCGACCTGCGCGGCCAGGTGCGCCAGCGTGTTCGACCCCGCGTCGCCGTAGGCCGCGGCATCCGGGAGCTCTCCCACGCCGCAGGCGTCCAGCACGATCACCGCTGCACGCCGCACCGCTAACCCACCGCCCCGGAAGCCCCGGAGGTCGCGGGGGACGAGTACACGACCTCCCCCGCGACCCGCACCTCAGAAATCGCGTCCTCACGGGCGAGCGTGAACAACGCGCCCAGCGCATCCGCAACCGAGCCAGAGCCCTCGAGCGCCGCCGACAGGGTGCTCCCCCCGGCCGGGCGCACGAGCACGAAGTCCGCGCTCTTGCCCGGGGTCAGGTCACCGACCTCGTCGGCCAGCCCAAGCACCGAGGCCCCGGCCGCCGTGGCCAGCCACAGCAGATGGGCCGGGCCCAGTGGCAACCCGTCCGCACCCTCGAGCATCTGCACGTGATAGGCCATCAGGCCCTCCCCCAGCATGCTGAGGCCCGTTCCCGCCCCCACGTCGGTCCCGAGCGCGACCCGCACACCCGCCTCGACATGCCGGCGCAGCGGGAACATCCCGCTGCCGAGAAACGAGTTGCTCGACGGGCAGTGCGCCACCGCCGCCCCCGCCGCGGCCAGCCGCGCCAGCTCGTCATCGCCGGCGTGGACGTTGTGGGCGAACACCGACCGCTCGCCGACCAGGCCATACCGCTCGTAGGTCTCGAGATAGTCGTGCGCCCACGGGAACAACTCGGCCACCAGGGAGACCTCGTCGCGCGTCTCGTTCAGGTGGGTGGTCATGAGCACGCCGTCGAGCGCGCCGGCGAGCTCACCGCACACCGACAGCAGCTCGTCCGAGCACGACACCGAGAAGCGGGGGGTGACCGCATAGCGGATCAGGCCACGCCCATGCCAGCGTTCCATCAGCTCCCGGCTGAGCTCAAACCCCCGCCCCGCGGGGACCTCGAGCGAAGGCAGGAGCCCTCGATCTGACAGCACCAACCCGCTCGCCACGCGCAGCCCAGCCCGAGAAACCGCGGAGAACAGCGCCTCCTGCGCCTCCAGGAAATGCGAGCCGAAGACGAGCGCGGTGGTCGTCCCGTTGGCGGCGAGCCCCCGGACGAATTGGTCCGCCACCGAGGCCGCATAACCCGGGTCGGCCAGCCGCGCCTCCTCCGGCAGCGAGCGCAGGCGCAGCCAGTCGAGCAGCTCGAGTCCCATCGCCCCGATCACGCGGATCTGGGGGTAGTGGACGTGGCAGTCGACGAACCCGGGCAACAGGATCGCCTCCCGCTCGTCCAAAACCGACCCGTCCGGATGGCCGGTCTGGACAGCCCGATACGGCCCAATCGCCACCACACGGCCGCCCTCAAAGGCCACCGCACCGTCCTCGAACACCTCCAGCGCGTCGTCGGAAACGAACGGATTTCTCGGTGTATGCGCGACCTTTGCCCGGACGATCGTGGTCATCGGTGAAGAGCACGTTAGGCACTTCCCCGCCGCCCCGCGCAGAGGTTATGGTTGCCCATTCGGTTCTGGTGGAAAGGAGATCTAGTGACGGGGAGGATCAGGCCGGTTGGCCTCCTTACGCTCGCCATGGCGACGCTGGCTCTGGGGCTGGCCGCGTGCGGCAGTAGCAGCAGCAGTACGACGACGAAGAGCAGTGCGCCCGCATCGAGCGCGACATCCAGCACGACCGCGTCATCGGGCGGCGCCTCGAGCGGCTCGTCCGGCGGATCGGGCTTCAAGGTCGGCCTGGTCACCGACATCGGCGGACTGAACGACCACGGCTTCAACCATCTGTCCTATACGGGCCTGCTCCAGGCCGAGTCCCAGCTCGGCGTCAAGGGCACGGTGCTGCAGTCGACCTCCGGTGCGGACTACGTCCCGAACCTCACCAAGCTCGCTGCCGCCGGCAACAAGCTCGTGATCGCGGTCGGGTTCCTGATGGCGGCCCCCCTAGAGCAGGTCGCGCTGAAGTACCCGAGCACGCACTTCGCGATCATCGACAGCCCCGGGGGCGCGGCTCCGGACACGGCCAAAAACATCGAGGGGATCGACTTCGCCGAGCAGCAGGCCGGCTACCCGGCCGGCTACCTCACCGGCCTGTACCTGAAAGCGCACAGCTACAAGACCGCCTCGACGGTCGGCGGGCAGAGCATCCCGCCGGTGAACCTGTACATCGCCGGCTTCCAGGCCGGGGTCAAGGCAGCGGATCCGTCGGCCACGCTGCTCAACGCGTACTCGCAGAACTTCACCGATGAGTCCTCGTGCAAGGAGCTCGCGCTGAACCAGATCAACGCAGGCTCAAAGGTCGTCTTCCAGGTCGCCGGCGCGTGCGGGCTTGGCGCGATCTCGGCGGCCGTGCAGAACCACGACCAGGCGATCGGCGTTGACGCGGACCAGAGCTACCTGTCGCCGTCATACATCCTGACCTCGGCCGAGAAGAAGGTCGACACCGGCGTGTTCACCGCGATCAAGGACCTGCAGGCCGGGACGTTCTCGAGCAACCTGCAGGAGAACATCAACAACGGCGGTGTCGGGATCGGCAAGATCGGACCGGCCGGCGCGCCGTATGCGTCGCAGATCGACAACATCATCGCCCAGATGAAATCCGGGAAGATCAACCCTCCGACCACCCTCCTGGTCACTAAGTAGTAGACGCACACCACGGTGACAACGACAGGCCCTCCGGCTCTCGAGCTGAGGGGGATCACGAAGAAGTTCGGCTCGGTCCTCGCCAACGACCGAGTCGACTTCGACGTGGTCGCCGGCGAGGTTCACGCCCTGCTCGGCGAGAACGGCGCCGGCAAGTCGACGCTGATGTCGGTCCTGTACGGGTTGTACAAACCGGACGACGGCGAGATCCTGATCGACGGCGAGCCGGTCGAGATCGGCTCGCCGTCGGCCGCGATCGAGCTCGGTATCGGCATGGTCCACCAGCACTTCATGCTGGTGCCCGTGATGACCGTGGCCGAGAACATCGTGCTCGGCCAGGAACCGACCCAGGCCGCCGGCGTGCTCGACTTCAAGGCCGCCCGGGCTCGGGTCAGGGAACTGTCTGACCGGTACGGCCTGGCCGTCGACCCCGATGCCACGATCGAGGATGTCACCGTCGGCGCCCAGCAGCGGGTCGAGATCCTCAAGGCGCTTTATCGCAACGCGCGGATCCTCGTGCTCGATGAGCCGACGGCAGTCCTGACCGCGCAGGAGGTCAGGGAGCTCACCGGCGTGCTGAACCGCCTGGGGCAGGACGGGACGGCGATCGTGTTCATCAGCCACAAGCTCGGGGAGGTGCTCGCGGTCGCGGACCGGATCACGGTCCTGAGGCGCGGCAAGAAGGTCGACACGGTTCCGCGCCAGGGCGCAACCGAGCTGAGCCTCGCGCGCCTGGTCGTCGGACGCGATGTGATGCTGCGCGTCGAGAAGCCCCATGCCAAGCCCGAGAGGCCGCTGCTTGAGGTGCGCGACCTGCACGTGCGCGATGACCGGGAGCTCGCGAAGGTCGAGGGGCTCTCGCTCTCGGTGCGCGCCGGCGAGATCGTCGCGCTCGCGGGCGTCGACGGAAACGGACAGCAGGAGCTGGTCGATGCGATCGCGGGGATGCGGGTGCCGGAGTCGGGCGTCATCGAGATAGACGGCAAAGACATCGCCGGACGCGGCGTGCGAGCGGCGACGGATGCAGGCGTGGCTCACATCGCCGAGGACCGCCAGCTCCGCGGGCTCGTGCTTCCGTTCACGCTGGCCGAGAACCTCGCGCTGCGCGAATATCGCTCGCCCGAGCTCAGCGGGAGGGGTTGGCTGCGCCTTGGTCGCATGAAGGAGCGCGCGGAGAAGCTTTTGGCCGAGTTCGACGTTCGCGGCGGTGGGTGCGACTCCTATGCCGCGGCGCTGTCGGGCGGCAACCAGCAGAAGGTCGCCGTGGCGCGCGAGATCGCGTGCAACCCCAAGGTGCTCATCGCCCACCAGCCGACGCGCGGCCTCGACGTTGGCGCGATCGAGTTCGTTCACCGCCGGCTGATCACCGAGCGCGACAACGGCCGCGCGGTACTGCTGGTGTCGCTCGAGTACGAGGAGGTGCGCTCGCTCGCCGACCGAATCGTCGTGATCTACGAGGGTAAGATCGTTGGCGAGTTCCCGCCGGACGCGAGCGAGGAGGAGCTTGGCATCGCGATGACCGGCGGGAAGACGCAAGCCGGCGCGAAGACTCAAGCCGGCCAGGTGTCGCTGTGAGCCTGCTCGAAGAGGAACTCCAAGCCGAAGCCGAAGAGAGCACCGGCGCCGCGGCCACCTCCCCGGCGGCTCTGACCGCGTTCCGGCGGGGCGCGAGCGGCGTCACCGTGCCGATCCTCACGGCCGTGCTCGCGTTCATCGCGGGCGGGCTGATTGTGCTCGCCACCGGCCACAATCCGCTCTCGACGTACCGGTCGATCTTCAACGGGACCGGCCTCAACTGGCTGTTCCCGTGGGTCAGCGGGTCCGAGCGCGCGACCGCCGCCGGCAACCTCCAGCAGACCCTGATCTCCGCCACGCCGTTGATCCTCGTCGGCCTCGCGGTCTCGTTCGCCTTCCGCGCCGGCCTGTTCAACATCGGCGGCCAGGGCCAGTACACCGTCGGGGGGATC
>JAFAYP010000109.1 GCA_019240305.1 Solirubrobacterales bacterium | reverse complement strand
GGCCCGGCTGGCCGGCCAGCTCGACGAGCGCCGGCTGCTGCTCGTGCCCCAGCTCGACGACGACGTGCATGACGTCACGGGCCTGGTGCGGATCCACCGCTACCTGTTCGGCTCAGAGGCCGAGCGCGAGCGGCTGATCGACGACCTGGTGGCCTAGACGGTCTGCAGCGTCAGCCCGTCGCCGGTCCACGTGGACCAGTCGAGCAGCGTCGTCTGCCACGCCTCGCGCTCGACCGGCCCGCCGGTCCGCGCGAGCTGCACCGACCCCTCGTGGAGCAGCTCCCAGACCGCCTGCTCGCACAGCGCAATGCGCTCGCTGACCCGTGCGCCGGGATAGCGCTCGCCGATCGCCTCGACGAGCAGCGCGAGGGCGACCGGCCCCCCGGCGGCGCGGTCGAGCAACTCGCGTTTGAGCTCCGCCACGGCCGGCGGCTGGGCTCGCTCGGCCAGCATCTGGGCGGTGACGTCCTCGCCGTCGCGAGTCACGTTGGCCCATCCGCGCCCCAGCCCGAGCTGGTCGGCCTCGAGGGTCGGGCCCTCGTAGATGGTCACCCGGGCGCGGTCCGGCACCCACCGGCGATCGTGCAACTCGATCGCCTCTCCGGACACCCACGGCGCCAGGATCTGCGCGTCGAGCTGGGCGCGGGTCAGGTTGAATGCCCGCGTCTGATGCGGGAACTGGCGCAGCTCGACGTGGTACACGGCAGGTAGAGTCGCACGCCGAATGACTGAGCGACCGCTGTGGGCGCCGTGGCGCATCGAGTACATCACCGGGCCGAAGGACGGCGAGTGCATCTTCTGCGCGGCGGCCGCCGAGCGCCACGAGGACCCGGCGCACGAGCCGATCGATCGCACCGAGCGCTGCGTGACGATCCTCAACGCGTTCCCCTACGCGCCGGGGCATGTGATGGTCGCCCCGGTCCGCCACATCGGCGCGCTCGAGGACCTCGATCCGGCCGAGATGCTCGAGACCATGCAGCTGGCCCGGCGCGCGGTCCTCGCCATCCGCGATGCGATGACTCCGGACGGGTTCAACGTCGGCTTCAACCTGGGCAAGGTGGCCGGCGCGGGGATCGCCGATCACATGCACCTGCACGTGGTCCCGCGCTGGAGCGGGGATGCGAACTTCATGCCGGTGCTGGCCGACACGAACGTGATCCCGCAGGCGCTCGAGGCCAGCCGCGAGGTGCTCGTGCAGGCGCTGGCCGGCCTCGACCGCGGGTAGGCACCCCACCATGCCAATCTCTATCGGGCTCGATCGTCTCCGCGAGCTGCTGGCGACCGATGCCCAGCTGGTCGAGGTGCTGCCGGCCGAGGACTATGCGAAGGCCCATCTGCCGGGCGCGATCAACCTGCCGCTCGGGCGGCTGCAGGAGGCCGACGTGTCGGTGCTCGATCGCCGCCGCCCGGTCGTCGTGTACTGCTGGGATCCGCTCTGAGACCTGAGCCCGCGAGCCGCGTGCCGGCTCGAAGCGCTCGGCTTCGCCGAGGTCTACGACTACGTCCCGGGCAAGGTCGACTGGCTGGCCCATGGTCTGCCGGTGGAGGGCAACCGGGCCGACCCGCCCACGGCCGGGAGCGTGGTCCGAGACGACGGGGTGCGCTGCGCAGCCGAGGACCTCGTGTCCAAAGCGCTTAAGGCGGTTGAGGCATCGCCGTACCCGTTCGCGCTGGTCGTCGGCGAGCAGGGGATGCTGCTCGGACGGCTCCGCGCGAGCGTGCTGAGAAAGCACGACGGTGCTCTTCCGGTGGGTGAGATCATGGACCTCGACCCCTCCACGGTGCGTCCGCACCGCGCGGCCCGGGAGCTGGCCCAGTCGCTCGCCGACCGCGACCTGCGCTGGGCGATCGTCACCACGCCCGAGGGCCGGCTGCTCGGTGTGGCCTCGCGCGAGGACCTCGAGCGGGCCGCCGGAGAGGCGGCTTAGACGACCTCGATCGTGCCGGGCTCGCCATTCAGGAGCCGCCCGATCACCGGGCCCGGAAGCTCGCCCGCCCGGTCGGGGTCGATGGCCACGAGCAGACCGCCCGAGGTCATGGCGTCGGTCACCAACCGCCGGCTGACCTCGTCCACGCCGTCCGCGAAGCGCGCG
>JAFAYP010000615.1 GCA_019240305.1 Solirubrobacterales bacterium | reverse complement strand
GTTCCTGAGCGCCGATCCGGTCGACCCCGAGGCCCTGGCCTCCGCGGCGGGCGCCGAGCTCCACGAGGTGGTCTCCGCGCTCGAGCGCCTGCGCGAGCACTACGAGTTCGAGCGTCGGGGGCTGATGCTCCGCGAGCTGGCCGGCGGGTGGGTGCTCTCGACCCATCCCGATGCGGAGAGCGCGGCCCGGCGCCTGCTGGCCCGGCCCCGCACCCCGCCGCTCACCCCGGCGCAGGCCGAGACGCTGGCCATCGTCGCCTACCTGCAGCCGGTCTCCCGGCCCGAGATCGCCCGCATCCGCGGGGTCAACGCCGAGTCGGCCGCCGCCACGCTGCTCGAGCGAGGCCTGGTCGAGGAGGCCGGCCGCTCGCAGTTCGGCGCGGTCCTCTACCGGACCACCGAGCTGTTCCTGCGCCTGTTCGGGCTCGACTCGCTGGACGAGCTGGCCGACGTGGCCGAGTTCGATCCCTCGCCCGAGCTCGAGGCCGAGCTCCGCGAGCGGCTGCTCCAGGCGGGCGAGGCCCGCGCGGCGAGCTGACCGCAGGCGGCGTCGATGTCGCGGCCGCGGGTGAGGCGCACGGTGGCGTCCAGGCCATGGCGCTCGAGCTCGTCCTTGAAGGCCGCAATCGCCTTGGGGCTCGAGCCGGTGAAGCCCGAGTCGGTGGGGTTATAGGGGATCAGGTTGACCTTGAACATCCGCGGATCGAGCACCGAGGCGAGCTGCGCCGCCTGCGCGAACGAGTCGTTGACCCCGGCGAGCATCACGTACTCGACGAACACCTTGCGGCGCTTGCGCTCGTAGTAGGCCTCGCAGGCGGCGATCACGTCCGGGAGCGGATAGCGCTCGTTGACCGGCATGAGCTCGCTGCGCAATGCGGGGTCGGCCGCGTGCAGCGAGAGCGCGAGCCGGATCGGCATCGGGTCGGCCGCCAGCCGCTCGATCCCGGGGATCCAGCCGATCGTCGAGATGGCCGTGCGCCGGTGGGTGATCCCGACGTCGGGCAGCCGTTCGCACGCGGCCAGCACATTGTCGAGGTTCATCATCGGCTCGCCCATGCCCATGAACACCGCGTGGTCGACCGCTCCGATGCGGCGGAAGTGGAGGGCCTGGTCGAGGATCTCCCAGGCCGTGAGGTTGCGGCCGAAGCGCATCTGCCCGGTGGCGCAGAACGTGCAGGTGAGCGGGCAGCCCGATTGTGAGGAGAGGCAGATCGAGCGCCGGCCGTCGCGGTAGACCATCAGCACGGCCTCGACCGGGCGGCCGTCCTGGGTGCGGAACAGCGCCTTGATCGTGCCGTCCGAGGCGTGGGCCTCGCGCTCGACGGTCAGCGTCGAGAACGGAACGGTGTCGGCCAGCGATTCCCGCAGGCCGAGCGGCAGGTCGGACATGTCGGCGAACGCGCCGGCGCCCCGGGCCGCCCATTTCCACACCTGGCCGGTGCGGTAGCGCGGCTCCCCACATTCGATCAGTGTTTGCTCGAGCAGCTTCAGATCCACGGCGTTCTATGGTGGCAGCCGTACCGATGAGACTCGCAAAGTTCCTCGCCACCGCCGGAGTCGCCTCCCGCCGAGCCAGCGAGGAGATCGTCCGCGCGGGCCGGGTGAGCGTGGACGGCGAGACCGTCATCGACCCGGCGCGGGACGTCGGTAGCGGGGATGAGGTGACCGTCGACGGCCAGCCGCTATCGAGCGCCGCCCCGCGGCGCATCGTGTACGCGCTCAACAAGCCCGCGGGCGTGGTGTCGACCGCGCGCGACCCGCAGGGCCGGCCGACCGTGGTGACGATGGTCCCGCAGACCGAGCGGCTCTACCCGGTCGGACGCCTCGACATCGACACCACCGGGCTGATCCTGCTGACCAACCAGGGCGAGCTGGCCCATCGCCTGACCCACCCGTCGTTCGAGGTCGAGAAGACCTACCGGGCGGTCCTCGGCGGGCCGGCGCTGCACGAGCGCGCGCTTCGATCGCTCCGCGAGGGGGTCGAGCTCGAAGACGGCCGCACCAGCCCCGCGCACGTGCGCCGCGTGTCGGCCGACACGCTCGAGATCACCATCCACGAGGGCCGCAAGCGCCAGGTCAAGCGCATGTGCGAGGCCGTCGGCCATCCGGTCAGGCGCCTGGAGCGGGTGCGGTTCGGCCCGCTCGAGCTTGGCGAGTTGCGGCAGGGTCGGTGGCGCAAGCTGACCGAGGCCGAGATCGAGGCGCTGATGGCCGCTTCAGGATCCTAGCGCTGGATCAGCAGCTCGTCGTTGCGGAAGTTAGTCGCGGTCAGGATCCTGGACACCTCGGCCGGGGTAAGCCGCACCGGCCTCGACGCCAGCAGCCGCAGGACCGTGAACTGCAGGGCGTGGCGCTCCGAGACCGGGTGGAAGCCGGCGACCGGATATGAAGCCTGTATCCGCGACGGCCACAGGTTGCAGGCCGACCCCCACCAGCAGAAGCCCGCGCTGGCCGGCGAGGTGAACGACACAACGTCGAGCTCGCGCACCCGGATCGCGCGCTCTCCCGGCCAGAAATGCAAGGCCGGTTCGTACAGCGACAGCGGCAACAGGTCACGGTAGTGCTGCACGAGGACGGCCCGCCCGCCGGGCGGGGCGTGGTCGCCGAGCGCGGCGGCCACCACGCGCCAGTCAGGACGCTCCAGGCTGCGCTCGAAGGCCACGCCGAGCGCCGCGCTCACGCCGATCGCGCACAGCGCGACCGTGGCCAGGAGCCCCAGTGTCGCCGCCCGCGGCGCGGCCAGGCCGCCGGCCACGAGCAGTGCGGCGGACGCCCAGATCGCCAGCAGGTTGCGCGTGAGCAGATCGTCGAATCCGACCACGACGAGCGCCAGGCTGATGATGAGTCCGGCCAGGGCGAAACTGCCGGCCACCAGCGCGCCGCGGCGGGGGGCCGGGTCTGAGCGGGTGGCCAGCAGCACGAGCGACAGGATCACGATCGCGATCGCGATCGGCTCGAGCACGCTGTGGGCCGGGCCGGCGAACCCGGCGGCGAACTGGGGGATGACCTGACCCAGCCGGCGGCCGAATGGGGCGTGCGCGATCCAGTTCGAGCGCCCGGTGCCGTGCTGGCTGACCGCCAGCGGGATCAGGCCGAGGCCGCACAACGCCACGATCGCGAACGCGCCCTGCACGGGCCGACGGTGGCGGTGGGCGAACAGCAGCCAGATCGCCTCCGGCACGACGATCAACGACGCGTAGTAGTGGGTGGCCAGCGCCAGTGCGCAGGCCACCACCCACGCCACCAGGGCTCGCCGGGTGGGTCGCGCGTGGGCATGCGCGCAGGCGAGCAACGAGAGCG
>JAFAYP010000606.1 GCA_019240305.1 Solirubrobacterales bacterium | reverse complement strand
CTATTCCCGGGTGATACGAACCGGCGTGCTGCCGGCGGAGAACGAAATGCTGCAAGCTGTCGGCGATGAGCTCGGCAACGGGGGGATCGCGCGATCTGAGTCCGCGGCGCGGCCTGTTCCTGGCGCCCTTTGACGAGCTGGTCGACGCGCGGGTGCTGGTCGAGCTGGCGATCCGGGCCGAGGAGCGTGGCTGGGACGGCCTGTTCCTGTGGGATCACATCGTCTGGCGGGCGCCGGTGCGCGCGGTGGCCGACCCCTGGGTGGCGCTGAGCGCGATCGCCGCGCACACCGAGCGACTCCGGCTCGGTCCGATGGTCACACCGCTCTCGCGCCGGCGCGTGCAGAAGCTCGCCCGTGAGACCGTGACGCTCGACCACCTGAGCGGCGGCCGGCTGACGCTGGGCGTCGGGTTGGGAGCGAGCAATCCGGCCGAGGTCGAGCCGTTCGGCGATGTGCTCGATCCGCGTGAGCGGGCCCGGCTGCTCGACGAGGGCCTGTCCCGCCTCGCCGAGCTGTGGGCGGGCGAGTTCGAGCCCCGCCCGGTGCAGCAACCGCGGATCCCGGTGTGGGTGGCCGGGCGCTGGCCGAACCGGCGGCCGGTGGCGCGCGCGCTGAAGTGGGACGGAATGTTTCCGATCGAGCTGCCCGGGCCGGAGGCGCTGGCCGAGCTGGCCGGCGAGATCTCAGCTCAGCGAGGCGCTCAGCGAGGGCAGTTCGACCTGGTCGTGGAGATCGAGCCGGGCGAGGACGCCGAGCCCTGGGGGCAGGCCGGAGCGAGTTGGGTATTGGTCGGCTTCGGACCGCAGCCGCGCGTCGGCGCGGTGCGCGAGGTGATCGACTCCGGGCCGGGCTGAGGGACCGGTCAGGCCGCGCGCGCCACCGGATGGTCGGCGAGATCCCGCTCGCTGACCTCGAGCGAGCCGAGGAACGCCTCGACCACCCCGGGGTCGAACTGGGTGCCGCCGCAGCGGATGAGCTCCTCGCGGGCCGTGACGGATGGCATGCCGGCGCGGTAGGGCCGGTCGGCGATCATCGCCTCGTAGGCGTCGGCCACCGACAGGATGCGCGCCTCGAGCGGGATGTCCTGGCCGGCCAGCCCCTTGGGATAGCCGTGGCCGTCCACTCGCTCGTGATGGGCACGAACCCAGCCGGCGATGTCCCTGAGGCCGGCGTGCTCGAGGATCCTGGCGCCGACCTCCGGATGGCGCTGGATCTCCTTCCACTCGGCTGGGTCGAGCTTGCCCGGCTTGTGCAGGATGGCGTCGGCGATCCCGAGCTTGCCGAGATCGTGCAGGACGCCGGCGGCGTGCACGCGCTCCACTCGGTCGGGGCCCAAGCCGAGCGCCGCGGCCGTGTGCCGGGCGTAGGCGCCGACCGTGCGCGAGTGCCGCGCAGTGCTGGCGTCGCGCAGGTCGAGCGTCTCGGCCAGCAGCATCACCGCCGCGAGGCGGAGCTCCTGGGACTGCTCGCGCGCCCCGTTCTCGCCGTCGGCGTCGCGCTGGGCCTGCTCCACCGACAAGCCGGCCTGATCGGCCACCGCCATCAGCACGTCGAGCTCGCCGTCATCCGGGCGGCGGCCGTGGAGCGGCTGATCGACTGAGACGAGACCGAGGATCTCGCCGGCGGCGGTGCGCAGGGGCAGCATCAGCATGTCGTGCGGGTGCCAGGCGTCGGTATGCGGTGCGGCGGCCACGGGCGGCGTCCACATGTTGCTCTCGTCCTCCCACTCGTAGGCCCCGGCCGGCAGCCACAGCGCTCCATGCCGGACGTACTTGTCAGATGCGAGCAGCTCGGCCCATTCGCGCCACGGGCTCGAGGTGCCGAGCAGTTGCCGGCGCGCCTCCTCGTCGCCCTCGACGACCACCGCGTGGAGGCTCTCGCCGGCTTTGTCGAGCAGGTTGACTGCCACCACCTGGAAGGAGAGCTCCGAGCGGATCAGCTCGGCCACGGCCTCGAGCACCGGGACCACGCCCTGCCCGGAGGCGGCCGCCCGCGACAGGGCCAGCATGCTGCGCAGCGGAACCGTGGCGCCGGGCTCGGGAGGGGCGCCGCTGGCGTCGGACGCGCCGGTGTGGCTCGCCGCCACCATGACGCGGTTGCGACCGCCCCGCTTGGCCTCGTACAGGGCTGCGTCGGCGCGCGCGAGCAGGCCGCCGTAGCCCTTGGTCCCGGCGGCCACCCCGATCGACACCGTGACCACGCCGCCGATCCCGGACGGGTGGGGCAGCGCGGCCGCCTCGACCGCGGCGCGCACACGCGCCGCAGCGGCCGTGGCCTCGTCGATGCCGGCGCCCGGCAGCACCAGCAGAAGCTCCTCGCCGCCGAAGCGGTAGGCCAGGTCCTGGGCGCGCAGCGCGCCGCGGATGGTGTTGGCGATCGCCCGCAGGGCCTGGTCGCCGGCCAGATGGCCCTGCTCGTCGTTGTAGGCCTTGAAGTGATCGACGTCGCACAGCGCCACCGCGAGCGAATCACCGCTCTCGATGTGGCGGGCCTCGATCCCGGGCAGCTCGTCGGCCAGCGCGCGCCGGTTGCGCATGCCGGTCAGCGGATCGCGGCGAGAGTCCTCGAGCAGCTGCTCGTTGAGCCGGGCGAGCTCCGCCTCCCGGTCGGCCAGGCTGGCCAGCGCAGCGCGCTCGCGATCGAGCAAGCGGCGGAGCCGGCCCTCGAGCAGTGTGCTCCGCAACACCAGCGCCCCGCCCGAGAACAGCAGCCCCGCGTAGAGCGTGAACGCGACCACGTTCGAGGCGTGCTCGAGGCGAGTGCGCACGAGGGCTCCGATCAGCAGCAGGAATAGGCACGACGGCAGTATTCCGGCGCGTACGCCCGGCTCTTTGGCCGAAGCCTCGGGCTCGAGTTGGCGCACCGACAAGGCGCCCGCGCTGCCGATCGCGATCAGTCCCAGCACCCAGGTGAGATCGAGCACGGCCCCCCGGGGGTGATGGGCCCGCTCGAGCAGCTGCGGGCTCCACATGATGAAGGCGAAGGCCTGGGCCATGACCCCACCCAGCCCGAGCCGCGAGGGCAGCGAGCGGACGCTCGACGCCCCGCCTCCCACCAGCGCCTGAAGGACCAGTACGGCCGCCGACACGTACAGGGTCGGGTAGACGAGCGCCGACAACCGCTGCGCCACGGGCAGAATCGAGTTGTCCACGTCGTGCCAGAGCAAGGCGAATGTCAGGGCGGTCGCGGCGACGATCACGGGCAGCACCTCGGCCGCCGCGACGGCCCGGAGCGCCCCGGACGGGGTCCGCCTCCTGGCCATGCTGAGCGTGATCAGGACCGCGAACATCCACCACCCGAAATCGGCCACGTTGGGGCTGCTGGGCGCGCCGATGACCCCGAACAGGTCCCACGCCAGCTGCCCGATCAGCCAGCAGCCGCAGGCGGCCACCCACAGCGTCCAGCGGGCGCGGGCAGGCCCGCTGGTCGCCTGCCAGCCCCGCAGGGTGCCGGCCAGCGCACAGATTGACGCGCTCGTCCACGCGACGTCCCACCACACCCCCGCGCGTGCAGTCAACTCGGCGAGTGCCATCGCGACCACCGCGAGGGCAGCCGGTATCGCCACCAGCCAGAACGACTGTGGTGGGCCCTTGACCCGATGAAGTTTTTGCATCGGTTCGATAATCGACCCTGATGCGCCTTAGCTGAACTGTGCGGGCGGTCGGCTCAACGCGCCCGCGGCGCGCGATCAGCCCTCCGACCCAGCCAATGCGGCCTGCGCGGCGGCGATCCGGGCGATCGGCACCCGGAAGGGAGAGCACGAGACGTAGTCGAGCCCGGCCCGGTGAAAGAACGCGATCGAGTCCGGGTCGCCACCGTGCTCGCCACAGATCCCCAGCTTCAACCCGGGATGCGCCTCGCGACCCACCCAGGCCGCCAGACGCACCAGCCAGCCCACGCCCGGGCTGTCGATCGTCTCGAACGGGGAGCGGTCGACGATCTTGCGCTCGATGTAGGTGGGGATGAACTTGGACTCCACGTCGTCGCGGGAGAAGCCCAGGGCGGTCTGGGTCAGGTCGTTGGTTCCGAACGAGAAGAAGTCGGCGTGGCGGGCGATCAGGTTCGCGATGAAGCAGGCCCGCGGCAGTTCGATCATCGTGCCGACCGTGTAGTCCTCGCCGACCTTCATGTCGTGCTCCTCCCCCACGGCCATGACCAGCTCGCGGGCGATCTCGAGCTCGTGCTCGTAGGCCACCAACGGAATCATGATCTCGGGGTGGGGCGGCTCGTCGATCTGCTTGGCGGCGCGCATGATCGCGTGCACCTGCATCTCGTAGATCTCGGGGTAGAGGATTCCCAGTCGCACACCGCGGGTGCCCAGCATTGGGTTGCCTTCGTGGATCTCCTCGACTCGCTGGAGCAGCCGCTCCTGGGCGTCCAGATCCGCGTGCTGCTCGAGCCGCGCGCGCTCGAGCTGCGCCCGCAGCTCCGCCAGGTCGGGGAGGAACTCGTGCAGGGGCGGGTCGAGCAGGCGGATCGTCACCGGCAGGCCCTGCATGGCATCGAAGATCCCCCCGAAATCCTCTTCCTGGAGCGGCAGCAGGTCGGCCAGCGCCTCGCGGCGCCCCTGGCTGTCCGCCGCCATGATCATCGCGCG
>JAFAYP010000583.1 GCA_019240305.1 Solirubrobacterales bacterium | reverse complement strand
GCCGGCTACGGGCTCTCGGTCACCGACCAGGTCCCCATCGAGCACGCCCCCAACCCCCACAACGAGGCCTACCTGCGCGCCAAGGCCCAGCGCCTGGGCCACACCCTGCACCACCAGGGGATGGCCCTCGACGAGGAGATGCTCGAGCTCGAGCAGGACCGCTCGGCGCTGTGACGGCGGTGGCTGCTCAGTGGGCAGCCTTTCGCGCTCGGGAGAGACGCATCGCACCTGTCACGAGGAGCGCGGCAGCCGCGATCAGGCCGGTCACGGCCTGACCATGGTGGCGGCCGCCTCCGGCTGCGACGGTGATCGCCCCGGCCGCGGCGGCCATGATCAGCCCGGCGCCGGCGAAGTTGTCGCGCCATGCGAATCGGCGGGCGAACACGAGAAAGTGCACGCCGACGACCCAGGCGATCCAGGGCGCGATATACGCCGGCTCTCCCACCTGACCGAGGACGACGGCGCCGACCATGAGCGCGGCGACCTCGGCGGCGACGAGGGTGATGTACTCGCGGGAGGGGAATGTGGAGTCTGCGTCGTCGGCCGCGGACCTGCGCAGCTGGTTGGCCCGGATGACCGTCATGAGTCCGAGAGCGATGACGAGGATGCGCACGATAGGCGAGGTGCTCTTCGGCAGTCCCGAGGCTCCCCATTGCCCCCAGCCGATCGCGAATATGCCGACGACGATGACGCCGGCCAGCCGGGAGCGCTCCGACGAACGGGCGGTCGCCCCGCGCGGCCGCGCCTCGTCAGCCGGCGCCGGTCGGCCGTGGAGCTGGGGTTCGGGGCGCCCGCCCGGTTCGGTCCGCTCGTCGGGCATCGGGGCGGGTGGGTTGCTCACGGCGACTCTCCTTCGCTATGTCGTGGCGGTTGCTGGTCTCCAGCAGCTGGTGCAGCTTTTCCGTGTATGCGTCGAGCGCATCGCGCCCGGTCGCGGTGAGGGCCAGGTAGGTGACGGGGGTCCGGCGGCGGTGGGTCTTGGTGACGCGCACGTAGCCAGCGTCCTCGAGCTTGCGCACGTGGGTTGAGAGGTTGCCGGCGGTCATCCCCACGTGCTCGCGCAGGCGCGGAAACGTGATCCGGTCCTGAGGCTCGAGCGCGGCGAGGACCACCATCACCCGCAGTCGGTGCTGGGCGTGGATCACCGGGTCAAGCGACGGCAGTTGATCCTGCGCGCTGGCGGGGTCCGCGGGGCTCATCGTCCCAGGCTGTCCCTCTGCGACCGGGTCCGCCGACACGTGGCCGACGCGAGCAGTAGACCCCCGCCGCCGGCGACGGCGAGCACGGCAAAGTTTCCGGGCACGCCGGCGAACACGCTGGCCGCCCCGATGATGAGCGTCCAGACGCCGAGTCCGCCCTGGACCCGGTCGTCCCACAGCAGCCCTCCGGCCAGCAGCAGCAGTCCGATGACCAGCGGCGAGCTGCCCGACCACAGCAGCGGCCGCAGGTGGGCGGGTAGGCCGTCGTGGGCGAGTCGCAGGTTGACGGCCCGCTGGCCCGCCAGGCCGGCGACCCAGCTGTAGACGTACAACACCGAGGTGCGGTGCGACGGGCCGGTAAGCCCACGCTGGCGCCAGAGGCCGCGGCCGGTCGAGAACACGATTGCGGCCGCGAACAGGACGGCCACGAACACGGCGGCCGCCGAGCGCGACAGCCACGGCCGGAGGCCCCCGGGCCACGCGGGACACAGGACACCGAAGCCGATAAGCCATGCGCCGCCCCATACGGCCAGCACGGGCGCGGGGTCGTAGCGGAGGCGGCGAACCGCGTGGTCGCGTTCGGCGTTCAGCAGCGCGAGGGAGTCGCCAGGGCGACAACTGCTGCTCGTCGCGTTGGTCAGACGATTCGGTCACGATCTTTGGCCATCAAGCAAGTCTGAAGTACAAACTACTCTGGACCTTACCCACCACCGCGCCGCGGGGCAAGCGCGGACTCTCAAGCGAACAGGCGGTCGCCTGACCCACCGACAGACCGACCCGGCCCAACCGGGCGTGCTGACCACCCCGGCATCTCGCTCAACCCGTAGTCAGCATTGATCATCGCCGCCCGCCCGTGGTCGCCCACTGACCGATGCGGAAGTGAGTCAGATCTGGTCATGACGCCGAGCCGAGAGCGCTCTACGGTCGTCGGCAACAACTGAAGCCGACTCGGCCATCGCGGGCCATACCCCGGATCTCAGTTCTGACTCTCACCACATCCCACCCAACAGGAGAAGCACAGATGCCACTCATCAACGTCAAGCTCATCGAGGGTGTGTTCTCGCCCGAGCAGAAGACCGAGATCGTCGAGCGTCTCACCGACGCGATGGTCACGATCGAAGGCGAGAACATGCGCCAGGTCACCTGGTGCGTGATCGACGAGGTCCGCAGCGGCGACTGGGGGATCGGCGGCCAGTGCCTGACCACCGAGGCCGTGCACGCCCTCGCCGCAGGCGTCCCCGCCACGGCGTAAGGCCACGCCCGGCTCGCCAGGCACCCTGCAGATTGGAGCGGGGCGGCGCGGCAGGCGCCGCCCCCCCGCTCCCATCAGGTAATCGCTCGCCCGATTCGACGAAGGCTTCAGCACTTGAGCCAGGCCGGGTTTCACGGAGACTCTGAAACGAGGATTTCGGTCCTCGAGAAGGGAATCCGTGCTCATGCCACGACCCAGGAAGTATCCCGACGAGTTGATGGACCGCGGTGTGCGGCTGGTGTTCGAGTCCGGGCGTCCCGTC
>JAFAYP010000514.1 GCA_019240305.1 Solirubrobacterales bacterium | reverse complement strand
AGGCGGCAACAGCGGTCGCGCTCGAAGCACTCCAGTCGGGCCTCGGCGTTGCCGAACTCGTAGCTGCACGCGGGCTGCTGTCGCCCGCGCAGCTGGACGGCATCCTCAGCCCCAGGGCCCTGACCGGAACCGCCAACTGACTGCGTGGATCGGGCAAAGCGATGCACCGGCCCGCCATTTCGCATTGCTCCCCCTTCGGCATGCACGCACACTGGCGGGGATGCCTGAATGAGCAACGCTTGGAGAGTCGCGTGATGCGCACTGGAGAGGAGTGCCGAGGGTCGATCGGCGAGGGCTGTCGGGTCTGGATCGATGGCGAGCGGACGCTCGCGGGGAGCCGGGGATGACGCACCAGCGGATCCGGCCATTCAACACGCGCGACACCTATCCCGAGCAACAGCTCGACAACGACCTCTGCCAGGCGGTGGTCGCCGGTAACACTGTCTACCTTCGCGGGCAGATCGGCCAGAACCTGGACACCAGGGAGTCGGTCGGCGTCGGCGATGTAGAGGCCCAGACCGAGCAGGCGATGCGCAACATCGACATGCTCCTGCGCGAGGCTGGCAGTCAGCTCGATCACATCGTCAAGGTCACCGTGTACCTCATCGACATCCGGTACCGCGAGCTCGTCTACCGGGTCATGGGGCGGTGGCTCAGAGGGGTGCACCCGGTTTCAACCGGGCTGGTGGTCAGCGCGCTCGCGCGCCCGGAATGGTTGGTCGAGATCGACGCCACCGCCGTCATACCGGAGGCCGACGCTTGACCTTCTCGCTGCTGGCAGCGGACAAGCGGACCGGCGAGATCGGAATCGTGATCTCCTCGTCCAGCCCGGCGGTTGCCGCGCGCTGCGCCTACGTACGCGCCGGCGTGGGCGTCGCCGCCACCCAGAACGTGACCGATCCCCGGTTGGGTCCAGCCTTGCTGGACGCACTCGCCGCCGGCGATCAGCCCGCCGTCGCACTGGCCCGCGTTCGTGCTGGAGCACGTCACATCGAGCACCGGCAGCTCGCGGTGCTGGACCCTGCGGGACGGGCCAGCGCGTGGTCGGGCCGCCGCGCGCTCGGTGTCCACGCAGACCGCGTCGGGCAGTGCTGCGTGGCTGCCGGCAACCTCCTGGCGGGGGTGGAGGTGCTCGACGCAATGATCGACGGCTATCAGCGTGCTGAGGGCAGGCTGCCCGAGCGGCTGGTCGCAGCGGCCGAGGCAGGGGTTGCGGCCGGAGGGGAGGCTGGCCCCCTTCATTCCGCCGGTCTACTCGTCGCCCGCAATTTGCCCTGGCCCGTTGTCGACCTGCGCATAGACCACAGCGAGCAACCGGTGAGCGACCTGCGCGAGTTGTGGGCGTTGTATGAGCCGCTCTGCGAGGACTACATCATCCGGGCGCTCGACCCGGACGCGGCGCCGGTCTACGGCGTTGCCGGCGAGGAGGCGCGGACGTGACGGTCGACGCGACGGAAGACGCCCTGGATCGCATACCTGTCGTCAGGGCCGTAACGGTGAAAGACTTCCCAAGGTCCCCGATATGCGCTTCACGCTGCGCCAGCTGGAGTACTTCGTCGCCACCTGCGAAGCAGGCAGCATCACCGACGCTGCCCTGAACATTCCCGTCGCGCAGTCCTCGGTGTCAGCGGCGGTCGCGCAGCTCGAGGCCGCCCTGGGAGTGCAGCTATTGATCCGCCATCACGCGCAGGGCATCTCTCCCACGCCCGCGGGCCGCCAGTTCCTGGTGCACGCGCGAGCGCTGCTGCGTGACGCCGAGCAGCTCGAGCGGTTCGCCGCCGAGCTAACCCAGGAGCTGTCCGGAACGCTCGAGCTCGGATGCCTGGTCACGCTGGCGCCGCTTGTCACGCCAAGCCTGTCCCAAGGGTTTCAGCGCGCACATCCCGACGTCACGATCGAGATGATCGAGGGCGGCCAGCAGGAGCTCGTCGAGGCGCTCGAAAGCGGCCGCATCGCGCTCGCGATCACCTACGACCTCGCGCTGTCCGAGAACGTCAAGTTCCAGCCGCTGGCGCAACTGCCGCCGTACGCGCTCTTCGCGCCCGATCACCCGCTCGCCGAGCGCGAGCAGGTGACGCTGTCCGAGCTCGCCGTGGAGCCGATGGTGCTTCTCGACCTGCCGCTTAGCCGCGAGTACTTCCGCGCCCTGTTCCTGGCCGATGACCTTGAGCCTCGCATCGGTCAGCGCACCCCGCATCCCGAGGTGATCCGCAGCCTGGTCGCCAACGGTTTCGGCTACACGATTTTCAACGCCCGGGCGGTCATCGATTACGCGCTCGACGGCCGGCCGTTGCGGGTGGTGCCAATCACACCGCCGGCGCGGCCGATGAACGCCGGGATCGCGACGTTGGCGAGGATGCGAACGACCCGGCTGACCGATGCGTTCGCTGCCTATTGCCTCGAGTCGGTCCAGCGCGGCATGATTCCCGCTCTGCGCGGCGAGGATGCCTGAGGAGGCCCTCCCCTCCTGCGAGGGCATGAACCCGAGCGGACGCTCCATCCGCAGCTTGCATCGCTTTACTCGATCTCGCGTAGCGCGGTTTTGCGTTGGTGACGCCGCAGGTCTCGCCCTAGTTTCCTCGGCGACCTCGCCTGAGGCCCGGTACAGCGTAGAGGAAGATATGGCACAAACCGAAGCACCCGAAGCGGCGGCGATCGAGCAGCGCACGATCTCCCAGGTCCCCCTGTCGGAGCGTCACGGCCGCGTCCGAGACCTGTTCACGATCTGGTTCGGCTCCAACGTCATGTTGCTCACGATCGTGACCGGCGCGCTGGCCACCACCGTCTACGGGCTGTCGCTCGCCTGGGCCGGCGCCGCCATCATCGTCGGCAACCTCCTTGGCGCCGTCTTCATGGCGCTGCACTCCGTGCAGGGTCCTCGCCTCGGTGTGCCCCAGATGATCCAGAGCCGAGGCCAGTTCGGTGCCTGGGGCGCAATTGTCGTCGTCGCCGTCGTGATGATCATGTACCTCGGATTCATCGCGTCTAACGCCGTGCTCGGCGGCGAGTCGATCAAC
>JAFAYP010000454.1 GCA_019240305.1 Solirubrobacterales bacterium | reverse complement strand
CTTACCCACCTCGGTTGCACGACAGCCCAGGGCTACCTGTTTTCCGCAGCGCAGCCGCCATCAGCGCTCCCCGCGCTCTGCGGCACGCGCCTCTGGCGGCCGATCACTGCACGCCCATCGCGTGAGGCCGATCGGACCACGAACTCGACGACTCAGGGACGACGCGGCCGCCGGGGCTTCATTGACGAGTTCCTCGACCACATCGGCGTCCACATGTACACCGTCGAAGGGAGGGGGCGATGAACGTCGCGTTCGCCGCTGTCAGTATCGCGCTCGGCTCGGCGTACCTGGCACTCGCCGGCATTGCCCTTATCGAGGTCAAGCGGGCCCGCCGCACTCGCGGAGTGTCTCGGTTCGGGCTCGCGTACGTCGGAATGGCGATCAGCTGCGGCCCGCATCACCTACTTCACGGCGCTGAGGCCCTCGAGGGATTCAACGCCAACTGGCCCATGATCGCGTCGGTTTTCGTCGGACTGCCAGCCGGAGTCATCTTCGTCGGGCTGCGGATCGAGGCGATGGCGGGTGGTCGAGGTGATCGTCACATACGTGCGACGCCGGCGTTGCTCATGATCGGTGCTGTCGCATTCTGCTTCGTGGCCGGCGTGCTGGTGACGGTCGCGGCCTCGGACTTCGGAGGTGGGCGCCGACCGACGTTGCTGGCCGTCGCCCCGAATCTGTTCGTGACCGTGACCTATTTGGTGGTGGGGATCCTCTTGCTGCGCACCCAGGCTCTGCGGCGCGTCGCGCTCGAGGGCTGGTCGCTGTCCGGCTTGTCGCTCGGCGCGATCTTCCCATCGTGCGCGCTGATGCACCTCGTCTACGCCCTCTCGGCCAGGGGCGACCTGACTATCTGCCCAGTGGATGTCTTCGGAGTGCCGGCGTCCGCGTATTTCCTCTGGGTGGTCCACGGGCTCTACAAGCAATCCATCACCGACTGGAATCGGCGTCCGATCGTCGGCGCCGCGGGTCGGGCTCCGCGCGCGGCACCATGGGCCCAGCGACGCGAGTCGGTGGAAGAGCTCCTTGCGATCCCGGCGAGCCACGGTGGCGTGTGACATGCCTCCTCGCCACCCCAACCGCCCATCGCAGGCGAGCACGCAGCTCGACACTACTAGCGATTGATCATCCCCTGGGCGGCTTCGCTCCCGCGAGCGCCGTGCGCCTCGATGTGGGCTATCCACTTCGACCCCCTGACGGGCGCCCGGACGGCGCTTGCCCGGGTCGGGACCGGCACCAATCTGCAGCCCGCTCCGACTACGTGGCCAACCCCACACTCGCCATCAGCCGTGGGTCGAGAACGGGGTTGACCACACCCAGGGGCCCCTAACTCAACTCTCAGCACCGGCGGCGAGTCGAATGTGGAGTTGACCACACACCCCAACACGAACTCGAACCCCGACCTCACCGCACCGCCGAGCGTGCCCGGAGCCGGTCAGCGGAGCGCTCTGCCACTCGTCGAATGCGGGACCTACGAGCCCAGCGGTGAGCAGCCCAAAATCAGGAGTGTCAGGTCTAGGACTGATTGCCCGTGTCGGCGTCCGGATCCTGCGCCGAATTCGGATCGCCAGGATCGCCACCCTGCTGTTCCCCGGAACCGCCGCCCTGCTGCGCACCGGAGCCGCCGCCCTGACCACCGCCCGACGATCCGCCGAGCTCATTGTCCAGCTTCTCCTTGGCCTCCTGCTCGCCCTTCTGCTCGAGTTCGTCCTCTAGACCGGCCATGCATCCCCTCCTTTGATTGGCTGCTCCCGCGCGCCTGTACCCGGGACGTGGGCGCGCAACCACGGCTCCGGCGCGTGGCGTGCTCCCGCCGCTGCGCGTGTGCGTTGAGACCGGACGCCGCGGGTACGTCCTCCTCCATGACGGCTCTTCCCCATCCGGTTGACGTGCGGCGACGCGCCGGTTGGTTGCCGGCGGACCACGAGGATCTGGAAGCCTGGCTCGACGGCCATTCCCGGCGCGTCGAGGACCGAGGGCAGCAAATCGAGCTCCACCCCGTCATCAGCGAGTTCCAGGAGCTGATCGACAGCGATCCGATCGTGCGGATGTATGTCAACCAGATGATCGCGCAGGTGCCCAGCTCCAAGCCGTACCGCAAGCGCCACGTGGAGAGCGTCGCGCAGCTGCTCCGGCTGATTAACGAGGTCCTGACCATGGCGCCCGAGTTCGGCGCCGCAATGGTGGCGACGCCCTTGGGCGCGATCCTCGACTGGACGATGGGGACACCGGCCGGCTTCGCCGCCTATCGGGACCGGCGGATCAACGAGATGCTGGGGAAGATCCTGACGGTGTGGTGTGAGTTCCTCTCCAGCCGCGACTCGCTCTATGTGCTCAACGACTCGCCGTCGGGTTGGAAATCCGCCGAAGCTCAGCGCGCGGTGGGCATCGAGCAGTTCGAGTACGACCCACAGGACGAGCATTGGGGCTTTGCCTCGTGGAACGATTTCTTCACGCGGCGCTTCAAGGACGGTGCGCGTCCGGTGGACTCGCCCGACGATGACAAGGTGATCGTGAGCGCGTGCGAGTCGCTGCCCTATGGAATCAGCACCGACGTCCAGCGGCAAGATCGCTTCTGGATCAAGAGCCAGCCATATTCGCTACAGGACATGCTGGCCAACGACGACTCGGTTGATCAGTTCGTCGGCGGGACGGTGTATCAGGCGTTTCTGAGCGCGACCAACTACCACCGGTGGCACAGCCCGGTGGCGGGCACGATCGTCCGAGCGTTCGTCCAACCGGGCACCTACTACTCCGAAGCCGACTCAGAAGGCAAGGACGCGGTCGAGCCGATGAACTCGCAGTCCTACCTCGCCCACGTAGCCGCCCGGGCGATCATTCTGATCGACGCCGACGATCCGGTCATCGGCCTGATGGCCTTCGTCCCGGTCGGCATGTCGGAGGTCTCCTCGTGCCTGATCGACTCCAAGCTGACCCCCGGCTATCACGTCGCGAAGGGTGAGGAGCTCGGCTACTTCCAGTTCGGCGGCTCGACGCACTGTCTTGTCTTTCGTCCGGGGGTGATCGCCGAGTTCACCCTCGCCGCGATCCCTCAGCCTCATGACCCCAGCGCGCCGCTCGTACGCGTGCGATCGAGGCTCGCCGTCGCCAACCCCGCCGCGTAGGCAACCGGGCGCGATAGCGCTCACCGCTCTCGCAACCCGACGATGGTCCTCAAATCGCGGGTCAATCTCAAGGCGCACGGGGAGAAGCCGATGGAGCAGTATGGAAATCAGGCAGGACCGTGCGCCACGGGTGGTTCGGCTGGCGATCGGTCTGATGGCCGGCGGCCTGGGGTTGCTGACCGCGCACAACTGGCTCGGGCTCGCTTACCCATCATTCCTGCCGAACGCTTGGTGAGACTGGCTCTACAACGCGCTCGAGATCGGCGCCGTCATCGTGTCCGGTGCTCGCGTGGCGGCGCGCAAACGCGATCGCGCCGGCTGGTTGGCGGTGACGCTCGGCCTCGCGCTGTTCGCCGCCGGGGACATGTACTACTCGCTGGTGTGGGGTGACGCGAACAGCGTCCCGGTCCCGTCGACTGCGGACGCGCTGTACCTGGGCTTCTATCCCGCGACCTATATCGGGATCGGCCTGCTGCTCCGCTCGCGGGTCGGGCGCCTGCCCGCCGGCCTGTGGCTCGACGGGATGATCGGCGGTCTCGCGGTGGCCGCCCTCGGCGCTGCGTTTGCCTTCGGCGCGGTGCTCTCGGACACCCATGGGGCAACTCTGACGGTCGCGACCAACCTGGCCTATCCGCTCGCCGATCTGCTTCTGTTCGCCCTGCTCGTCGGCATCGTGGCCCTGACCGGGTGGAGCCTGCGCGGCGACTGGCCGGTGGTCGCCTTGGGCTTCCTCGTGTTTGCCATCGCAGACTCGATGTACCTGATTCAGAGCGCCAACGGCACCTATGTCTCGAACGGGCCGCTGGATGTCGGCTGGCCCGCGGCCATGGCGATCA
>JAFAYP010000431.1 GCA_019240305.1 Solirubrobacterales bacterium | reverse complement strand
GATCTTGGCCAGCTGGTCGACCGGCACGAACACGCGGTCCGAGCCGGCGTACTCCAGGTAGAGATAGTCGCGCGTGACGTTGGCCACCGTCTTGGTGTCGAACCCCGCGAAGCGCGCGATCCCGTGGTCCTCGTGCACGACGATGTCGCCCGTGCGCAGGTCGGCGAAGCTGCGCAGCACGCCTCGGCGTCTGGTTCTCTGCGGTTCCTCGGGAGCGCGCCGGCGGCGGAACAGCCGGTGATCGGGGATCACTGCGAGGTGGATTTGCGGCGCGATGAACCCGTTCTGCAGGCGCGCCTGGGCGAACGTGAGCATCCGTGTCTCGCCCGCGCCGTTCTCGCCGGGGTCGAGCCAGCGGACCTTGAGCCGCCCAAGGTTGTAGGCCGCGCGCTCGCCCTCGCCGCGTCGCGCGAACGCGACCACCGTGTGATAGCCGGAGCGGGCGAGCTTCTCGAGCTCGGGCTCGGCCTCGGTCAGGCTGCGCGCCTGGAGGTCGGCCGCCTGAGCCCGGAACGAGAACGGCTGATCCTGGTCGATGCTCGACAGGCGGATGAGCGCGCGCGCCGTCAGGGTCTTGTCGATCGCCTCGGCGTCGACATACAGCTGGCGGGCGTCGCGATCCTTGAACGCGGCGCTCACGTCCTGCCAGTGGTCGGCGAGCGCCGGCGCCACGTCCTCCTCGCCGGCGATCACGATCGTCGCGTCGGAGGGCGCCAGGTCGAGGAACGGGTGGAAGTTCTCGACCGGCAGCAGCTCTGCGATGTCGGGGCGGTCGGCTTCGTTCTCGAGCGCGGCGATCTCGGCCAGCTCGCGATGCTCCTCGGCCAGCTCGGCCGCGGGCGCGATCTCGACCTGCTCCGCATCGCCCAGCGAGCGCTGGGTAAAGGTCGAGAACCACCGCAGCGACTCGATCTCATCGCCGAACAGATCGACCCGCACCGCCCGATCCTCGGTGGCCGGGAACACGTCGAGCAGGCCGCCACGAATCGCGAACTGCCCGCGGTCCTCGACCTGGTCGGCGCGCTCGTAGCCGGCGGCGACGAGGTCACCGGCGGTCTCGTCCAGGTCGAGCAGCTCGCCGACCCGCAGGCAGAAGGCGTGCGGCCGGAGCGCCGGGTCTGGGACCTTCTCCGAAAGCGCCACGGCGCTGACCACGACGACCGGGGCTTGGTCGTCGGTGGACTCCATGAGCGCGTCGAGAGCGGCGATCCGCAGGCCGACGAGATGGGGCGGCGGCGCCAGGTGCGACTCATAGGTGACGCCGCGGCTCGGGTAGTAGCGGACCGGACGTGGCTCGAGCCAGCTCTTCAACCCCGCCGCCAGGTCGCGCGCGGCTCGGTCGTCGCCGGCCACCACGATCGCCGGCCGCTCCGGATCGCCGTCGAGCAGCGCCGCCAGCAGGTAGGGCCGCAGCGATTGCGAGACGAACGCGCGGCCGCCCTGCTGGGCGAGGCGGGCGACCTGGGGGTCCTGGTCGGCGTGTCTGAGCAGCGTGCGGAGCATCCATTGCCGAGTCTAGGGCGGGGCCCAGGCTGTGTCCCCGCGGTCGGACCCCACCGCGCCGCTACAGTTGCCCATCGCCTCTGAGGGTCCCATGAACCGTCCACGCATCCTGGTTACCGACGGCGAGACGAGAGCCGTGGTCGCTGTCGCTCGCGGACTGGCCGACGCCGGCTTCGCGGTGAGCGCGGCCGCCAGCGCGCGTGCCCCGCTGGCCGCAGCGCACCGCTCGCGCTCGGTGAGCCAGCGCCTGATGACCCCCGACCCGCTGACCGCGCCCGGCGCGTTCGTCGCCGCGCTCAGGCGAGCCGCCTCCGAGACCGAGATGAGCGTGCTGGTCCCGGGTGGCGATGCCTCGCTGCTGGCGATCTCTGAGGAGCGCTCGGAGCTCGAGCCGCTGGTCCGGCTCGGTCTGCCCTCGGCCGAGCGGGTCAGGCGCAGCCTCGACAAGGCCGACCTGGCCGCGAGCGCGGCGCGTCACGGACTCGAGGCGCCGGCGACGATTGTCTGCACGACCGCGGCGCAGGCGCTCGACGCTGCGCGCGAGCTCGGCTACCCGCTCGTGGTCAAGCCGGTCAGCTCGGTCAGCGAGCGGGTCCGCCCACGCCATCGCGTGAGCAGCGCGCGGGTCGAGGAAGACGGCTCGGTCGAGCGTGCGATCGACCACTTCGGCGGCACCGCCCTGGTGCAGCGGTGCGTCGACGGTGAGCTGATCTCGTTCGCCGGCGTATTCGCCGCCGGACGCCTGCTCGCCGAGGCCGTCTCGCGCTATCACCGCACGTGGTATCCGGACGCCGGCAACGCCTCGTATTCGGAGACCGTGCTGACGCCTCCTGAGCTCCGGCGGCGGGTGATCGAGGTGCTGGGGGACCTCGGCTGGGAGGGGATGTTCGAGCTCGAGCTGATCGCGGCGGGAGACGCCAGGTGGCACGCGATCGATCTGAACCCTCGCCCCTACGGCTCGATCGCGCTGGCGATCGGCGCCGGGGCGAACCTGCCCGCGATCTGGTGCAGGCATCTGCTCGGGGGCGATCCGGCCGAGGTGCGGGCCGCACCGGGCGTGTTCTACCGCTGGACCGACGCGGATCTCCGCCACGGGTGGTGGCAGCTCCGCGCCGGTCGCCCCGCCGCAGCGTCGGGGGTGCTGCGTGTGCGCCGCGGCGTTGTGCACCCGTATGTGGGCCCCGGCGACCGCGGACCGGGGGTGGCACGGCTGCTCGAGCTCGGCGCCCGCGCTCGCGCGCGGGGGCGGAGCGCCCGACGTGCGCCGCGGCGCGAGCTGCCAACGGTGATCCTCGGCGCCGGCCCCAACGGCCTGGCCGCGGCCGCCCACCTGCGGGACGCCGGGATCGACCCGGTCTGCTTCGGCCAGCCGATGCAGGCCTGGACCGACCACATGCCTGTCGGCATGCTGCTGCGCTCGCGGCGGCGCTCGAGCCACATCGCCGACCCCCGTCAGGAGCTGACGATCGACGACTACGAGCGCGCCGAGGGCCGCGTGGTCAGCCATCCGTCGATCACGCTCGAGCAGTTCGTCAGCTACGGCCGCTGGTTCCAGCGCCAAGTGGTCCCCGATCTCGATCCGCGCGAGGTGACCGAGATCGCGCGCGACGACGGCGCCTTCCGATTGACGCTTTCGGACGGTGAGGGGGTGGACGCCTCTCGGGTCGTGGTCGCCGCCGGGCTGGCTCCGTTCCTGAACGTCCCGGCGCCGTTCGCCGATCTGCCAGCGCCGTTCTGCTCGCACTCATACGAGCACGCGGACCTCAGCGGCTTTGCCGGGCTGCGCACGGCGGTGATCGGCTCCGGTCAGAGCGCGCTCGAGTCGGCGGCCCTGCTTCACGAGGCGGGAGCGAGCGTCGAGCTCGTGGCGCGAACTGCGGCAATTCGGTGGCTGGCCGAAGGCCAGCCGACGGCCACGCTCCCGCCCCCACCCCGCATCGGACGCACCCCACCCCCGACCGACGTGGGTGGACGGGGCGCAGGATGGATCGCGGCCGCCCCCGATGTGTTCCGCCTGATGCCCCGGCGCCTGCAGCCGGTTATCTCGTATCGCTGCATCCGCCCGGCCGGCGCGAGCTGGCTGCGCCCACGTCTGGCCGAGGTGCCGATGTCACTCGGGCGCGAGGTTCTCGACGCCCGGATGAGCGACGGGGCCGTCGAGCTGTCGCTGGACGACGGTTCGGTGCGTACCGTCGAGCGGGTCCTCCTGGGAACCGGCTACCGGATCGACGTCGGGCGCTATCCGTTCCTGGCGCGCGAGCTGGTGGCCGAGCTGGAAGTGGCCGACGGCTACCCGGTGCTCGGCCCGGGGCTCGAATCGTCGATTCCCGGCCTGCACTTCTTAGGCGCGCCGGCCGCGCGGAGCTTCGGGCCGATCATGCGGTTCGTGGTCGGCTCGTGGTACTCGGCGCCGGCCCTGGCCCGGCGCGCGGCCGATCGCCGGCGGCCGCCGATCAGCTTTGCCTTTCCGCGGCCGGCTCGTCGCGCATGATCGTCTGCTCGACCTCCTCGACCGCGCGGTCGATGAGGTCCTCGACCTCGGTGCGCGGCTCGCGAAAGCGCCCGAGGACATAGGCGGCGACACGGTCGGGGTCGGTCGTCGGCGGGCGGCCGACGCCGATCCGCACGCGGGCGAAATCGGCCGAGCCCAATCCGGCCTTCAGGGACTTCAGCCCGTTGTGACCGGCGAGCCCGCCGCCGGTGCGGGTGCGGATCTCGCCGAACGGGAGGTCGATCTCGTCGTGGATTACGAGCACCCGGTCCAGCTCGACCTTGAACGCGCCGCGCGCCGGTCCGACCGAGTTGCCCGCCTCATTCATGTAGGTCTGCGGGAGGAGTAACGCCACCCTCGGCCCACCCGGGCCGGTTCGCCCCTCGGTCAGCAGCCCGCGGTACTTGGCTTTGAGCTTCGGCAGCTGCCACCGGTTCACGAGGCGGTTGGCCACCTCGAACCCGATGTTGTGGCGCGTGCCGTCGTACTCGGCCCCGGGATTGCCGAGACCGACGATCAGCCAGTCCACTGCAGGCTTGCCGAGCGTGGCGCGCCCGGGCTATTCGCCCTCGGACTCGCCCTCGCTGCCCCCGGCATCCCCTTCGGCGGCCTCGCCCTCCTCGACCTCCTCGCCGGTCTCGCCCTCGGCCACCAGCTCGGTCTCCTCCTCGATCTCCTCTTCGGCCTCGAGCTGGAGCCTCGGCGCGCTCACGGTGGCCACCACCGTCTCGGGATCGTCGGTCAGCGTGACGCCGCGCGGCGGGGTGACTGCGTCCAGCGTGATCGTGTCGCCGATCACCACGCCGGACACGTCGTGCTGGATCGAGTCCGGGATGTCGCCGGGCAGCGCCTCGATGTTCAGCTCGCGGGTGACCTGCTCGAGCACGCCGCCTTCCTTGATGCCGGGGGCATCCTCGGCACCGATCAGGTCGAGGACCACGGTGGTGCCGATCGCCTGGTCGAGCCGGACGCGGAGCATGTCGATGTGGACGGCCTCGCCGCTGACGGGATGGCGGATGAGCTCCTTGACGACAACCGGCGTACCGCCGGCACCGTCGATGCGCAGCTCGATGACCGCCCCGGCGTGGGCCAGCGTCTGGCGCAGCAGCCGGGCATCGACCTGGAAGGTGATCGGCTCCTCGCCGCCGCCGTACACGATGCCGGGCACGTTGCCGGTCCGGCGCAGGCGGCGCGCAGCCCGCGATCCCGCGGCCTCGCGACGCTCGACTGCCAGGGCTGTGCTCTGTGCCGTCGCCATGACCGGCGAGTGATGGTAGCGGGCCGGTCCGCAGCGCGGAGGCGTGGTCGCGCCGGGCCCATTCGCGCGTGTTGCCAAGGTCGTCGACCGGGCTCGTCCGATCCCCTTCACGCTTTCTCGACACCGCGCTAAGCTAGCTGCATGTCGGGCGACGCTCAGCTGATGCTGATGATCGCCGGGATGCACCTCCTCGGCCTCATCGGTGCGGCCGTGCTCATTCTGCCCGCTCTGCGCGACAGCCCGGATCTGCCACCGCGCAACGATTCCGGCTCCGACGGGGGTTGGGGCCGCGGTCCAGACGGACCGCCGACCCCACCGAGCCCGCCCCGTGGTGGCATCCCGCTGCTCGACGCGGATCCGGCGCGCGTGCGCCTGCGCGATCACCGCAAGCTGTCCGAGCAGCTTCCCCGGCGCGAGCGCCGGCCGGTACGTGAGCCTGACCGCAGCCCGGTGCGGACCGCGCACTGAGCGATCCGCGCCGCGCGGCGATTAGAAGTGCGCCGGGCAGGCCGATTCGCTGCCGATCCGGCGACTCACCTGGTGCAGCTCGACGTGCAGGCCGCTGATCGCGTTGCCCGTCCGCCACACGCGGACGCACTGCACGATCGGCAGCGACCCCCCGACGCTCCAGGCGACACGCGCGAATCCGCGCGTGCCGGCGATCGAGAAGCTGGTTGACGGCTGGATCTGGATGATCGAGACCGGGCCTGGGTGGGCGAGCGCGCGCACGTTCTCGCTGGCTCTCTGGCGGCAGGCGGGCGTGCTCCGGCATCCCGTGATGTCCCCGATCACCGCGCCGGTGTCGCCGTGCGCCTCGTCGGTGACCAGCGTGGTGATCGCGGACTGCTCCGCGGAGTTCGCGCTGAACACGCGCGCCAGGAGCGCGCTGATGAGAAGGAACACGACGATCGCGACGGCGATCGCAATGAGATGGGTCCGGCGCACCGTCCGAAGCTAAGCGCAGTCGCGGTAGCGCCGCTCCCCGGGGCGCTGCCCGGAGCCGGCTACTCGCTGAGCTCGAGGAAGCGCTCGACCGAGGCCTCCTGGTGGTCCAGGCGCTCGGCCAGCGCGCGGGCGTGCTCGGCCGCGACCTCGAGGAAGTCCTCGACGCAG
>JAFAYP010000132.1 GCA_019240305.1 Solirubrobacterales bacterium | reverse complement strand
AACGTCCCCGCCCGGGCGCTCCAGGAGCTGGCTCGCGTGGCCGGTCACACCGAGGACGAACAGCTTCGGATCAGCGTGCGCCAGAACCAGATCCTGTTCGAGCTCAACGGCGTGATCCTGTCCTCGCGGCTGATCGACGGTCAGTTCCCCAACTTCCGCCAGCTCGTACCCGAGACGTTCGAGCACGAGCTCCGCCTCGCCGGACCGGAGCTGACGGAGGTGGTGCGGCGGATCAGCCTGCTGGCTCAGAAGAACGCGCCGCTGCGCCTGTCGTTCAGCCCCGGAGAGCTGACCATCTCTGCTCAGACTCCGGACATCGGCGAGGCGCGCGAATCGCTTCCGGTGGCCTTCCAGGGCGAGCCGCTCGAGATCGGCTTCAACCCGGACTTCCTACGCGCCGGACTCGAGGCGATCGAGGAGGGTGACGTCGTACTGAAGCTGATCAGCCCGCTTCGCCCGGGGCTGGTCGAGTCCGGAGACGAGAGCCGTTTCCGGTACCTGATCATGCCGATCCGCCTGAACGTATAGGAGGCCCGGGCGTGCGGGTCCTCGCGCTGCAGCTGCGCGACTTCCGCGGCTACCCCCACGCCGACGTCGAGCTGGGCGGGGGGCTCACCGTGGTCACCGGCCCCAACGGTGCCGGCAAGACCAACCTGCTTGAGGGCCTGTACTTCGCTTGTACCGGCCGGTCGTGCCGGACCAACAACGAGCGCGAGGTGATTCGCTTCGGCGCGGGCACCACCCGCACGGTTCTGAGCTGCCGGGACGAGGACGGCCAGCACGAGCTGTCGGTTGGCTTCACAGCCGGCCAGCCCAAGGCGATGCGAGCCGACGGCGCGAGCGTCGAGCGCCTGGTCGATGTCTCGACCCGGCCGCTGATCAGCGTGTTCCTGCCCGACCGCCTCGAGCTGATCAAGGGCGCGCCCGCGGTGCGCCGGGCCCACCTCGACCAGTTCGTGGCTGCGCTGTGGCCGACGCGGACCACCACCCGTCGGCTCTACGGTCAGGCCCTGGCTCAGCGAAACGCGCTGATCACGCGCGTGCGCTCTGGTCGCGGCGGTCGAGACTCGCTGGCCAGCTGGGACGCCCAGCTGGCGCTCCACGGCGTGGCGCTGATGGATGACCGCCGCCACGCGGTCGAGCTGATCACTGAACCATTCGAGCGCCTCGGCGAAGAGCTTGGACTGGCGGGGGGACCCAAGGTGTCCTACCGGCCACGTTCGCGGGCCACCGAGCCCGAGCAGCTGGCCACCGAGCTCGCCGAGCGCCTCGATCTCGACCTCGAGCGAGGCTTCACCGGCCATGGCCCCCACCGAGACGATCTGGCCACCGAGCACGCCGGTCATGACCTGCGCGCCTACGGCTCTCAGGGTCAGCAACGACTCGCACTGCTGGCGCTGCTGCTGGCCGAGCGCGAGGCGATCGCCGATCACCGGCCGTCCGCGCCGATGATGTTGCTCGACGACGTCATGAGCGAGCTGGATCGCGATCGTCGGCAGGCCCTGGTGGACCTGCTGCGGGCGAGCCCGGGGCAGTCGGTGATCACCACCACCGATCTCGAGCACGTGCCGGGTGGCACGGACCCCGACGTGACCCACCTCGCGGTGGCCGACGGCCAGCTGCTGACGATGACCACCGATGACCGCCAGGCGATGACGCGATGACCTACTACCGGCGCAGCCCCCGTCCGATGGGCCTCGCCCTCGACGAGATCCGTGAAGAGCTCGCGCCCGAGAGCCTCCTGGCCGACGTGCAGCGAGCGTGGGTGACCGCGGTCGGACCGGCGATCGCGCAGGAGGCTCAGCCGACCGGCGAGCGGGCGGGCGTCGTGACCGTGTCGTGCTCGGCCTCGGTGTGGGCCCAGGAGCTTGACCTGATGGCCCCCGCGATCCTCGAGCGCCTCAACCAGCGGCTGCGCTCGGGGCACGTGACGCGCCTGCGCTGCGTGACGCTCCCGGGACTCGCTTAGAGAGCGGCCGGCGGTAGGGATGCAGCCCCACCGCCGGCCTCCTTCGGTTCGACCCCCAACCGAAAGCTTGTTCCTCAGTTCATCCCAACCGTGCTCCACAAGGCCAGGTTCCAGGTCCCCAGGCTGGAGTTCACCGTGGTGCCGCTTGCAGACGAGCAGGTCTTGCAGGTGTAGCTGGAGTTCGCGAACCCGGCGCGCAGCGCTCCGTTGGCCCGGCTCCAGGTGGCCAGGCTCCAGGTCGCCAGCGAGAGGTTGATGTTGCCGCTGCCGGCGGAGATCAGGCTGCTCGGGGTGAGGCCCTGATTGGCCGACGCCGGGTTCCAGTTCAGGACCGCCTTGATCGCGCCCGGCTCCTGCACCGAGGAGTTGTCGCTGACCGAGGCCGCGGTCAGGTCGCCCTTGACCTGATCAGGCGTCCAGTTGGGGTGCACCTGGAGCAGGTCGGCCACCAGGCCGGTGATCATTGGCGCGGCCATCGACGTGCCGCTGGTCTGGATGTACTGGTTGTTCGCGACCAGACACCCACGGTTGCTGTCCGCGAAGTCGCTGTTCGGCGCGAGCACCGAGACGATGTGGGCGCCCGGCGCGTACACGTCCGGCTTGTGGATGCCGTCCTGCGTGGTGCCCTGGCTCGACCAGGAGGCGATGGTGTCGTCGCCCGGCGTGGCCGTGCCGTTCTCGTCGACGCCGCCCACGGTCATCACATACGGATCGTTGGCCGGCGAGTACTGGACCGCATCGGGTGCGCTGCCACGGTTGCCGGCGGCGGCCACCACCACGATGCCGTGCAGCCAGGTCGCCTCGACCGCGGCATCGAGCGGGTCGGTCTTGTAGGACTGCGGGGTGGCCGAGTCCAGTGACAGGTTGACGACGCGGATGTTGTACTGGGCCTGGTGCTCGATCGCGAACTGCAGCCCGTAGATCACGTCCAGCACGGTGGTCGCGCCGGACTCATTGGCCACCTTGATCGAGACCAGGTTGGCATTCGGTGCCACACCGACGTACTGACCGTGCAGCGGGTCAGCGTCGGGTCGGTTGTTCCCGTTGCCGGCGATGATGCCGGC
>JAFAYP010000108.1 GCA_019240305.1 Solirubrobacterales bacterium | reverse complement strand
GGGCAGCGGCTGGTGCTGCGCTACGAGCTGCGTGAAGATGCCGAGGAGGCGGGCGGCGAGAGCGTGCTCTCGGGCGAGGAGCTCGTGCAACGCTTCATGGAGGAGTTCGACGCGGAAGAGGTCTTCGAAGACGAACCGAACGAAGGCGAGGTCAAGGGCTGATGCCCCAACCGAACATGCAACAGATTCTCAAGCAGGCCCAGAAGATGCAGCAGGACATGCTCGCCGCGCAGGAGGCGCTCAAGGACGAGGTGGTGGAGGCGTCGGCCGGCGGCGGGATGGTCACGGTCAAGGTGACCGGCGACCTGGTCGTCAAGTCGATCACGATCGACCCCGAGGCGATCGACCCCGAGGACGTGGAGATGCTCCAGGACATGGTCCTGGCCGCCACCAACGAAGCCCTGCGCTCGGCGCAGGAACTCGCCTCGTCCAAGCTGGGCGGGATCGCCGGCGGCCTCGGCGGCGGCGGGCTGGGCGGACTCGGGCTTCCGGGCCTGTAGATCACCAAGCGTGTACGCCCCGCCTGTACAGCGGCTGATCACCGAGCTGTCGAAGCTGCCCGGGGTCGGCGGTCGCACGGCCCAGCGACTGGCCTTCCACCTGTTGCGCGCCAGCGACGAGGAGGCCCTCGCCCTGGCGCGGGCGATCAGCGAGGTCAAGGAGCGGATCGGCTTGTGCCAGACCTGCTTCAACCTGGCCGACGGACCGAGCTGCCGGATCTGTGCCGACGAGCGGCGCGATCCCGAGGTGATTTGCGTCGTCGAGGAGCCCTCGGACGTGGTCTCGATCGAGCGCACGCACGAGTTCCGCGGCCGCTACCACGTGCTGGGCGGTGCCCTCTCGCCGATCGATGGGATTGACCCCGACGACCTGAAGATCGCCGAGCTCTACGCGCGCGTAGGCGCGGGCGTGGTCCGTGAGGTGGTGATCGCGACGAACCCGACGACCACGGGCGAGGCGACGGCGCTGCACATCGCGGCCGGGCTCCGAGAGGTCGATCCGGGTGTCAGTGTCACCCGGCTCGCCAGCGGGCTGCCGGTCGGAGCCGACCTCGAGTACGCCGACGAGCTGACCCTCGGCCGGGCGCTCGTCGGGCGACGGGCGGTGTAGGCGATCCGAGAGTGCGTGACCGCGACGCCCTGCTGCGCGCGATCGCGGCCAATCATCGGTCCTGGTTTCGCCGGGCGGTGCGGGCGAGGATCGAGCAGCCGGGGAAGATCGAGCTGGTCATCAACGGCCGCCAGGGGGCACTCCCGTTTCCGGTGAAGCGAAACCGAGCCGCGGTGGCAGCGGCCGTGGCTCGGGCCGACGAGCTGGGCCTGCGCATCGTGTCCTGCTGGTCGCTCGATGAAGACAAGGCGCTCGGGACGCTGCTGATCGCCCGTGGGTTCGAATGGGGCTGGCAGCCGTGGTGGATGGCGCTCGATCTGGGGGTGCTGCCGGCCGAGCCGCCCCGCCACGCGGTCTCGGTGACGCGGCGAGGGCCTGTTTGTCTCCTGGCCGTCCGAGACGGGGGCCACAAGGTCGGCGGCGTGATCGTCAATCCCTGGCGCCGGATAGCCGGGATCTACGACATGGGGGTCGCGCCTGAATACCGCCGGCGCGGGATCGGGCGCTCGCTGACGCTGGCCGCCGGCCTCATCGCCCGCGAGGCCGGCTGCACCCACGCGGTGCTGAACGCCACACCCGAGGGAGCGCTGCTCTACCGCGCCGTGGGGTTCGAGCACCTCGGGGAGGGCCGCACCTGGTGGCGCCATCCCGGTGAGCACACCACCCCCCGGCAGGAGGCACTCGTCGAAGCGATCGGATTCGGGGACCTGGAGCGCCTCGAAGCGCTGAAACCCACCGACGCCGAGCTCGAGCGCTCGATCGGCTGCGCCGGCCCGCCACTCGTGATCACGGCGCTGACCGGACAGCCCGCCGTGGCGGAGTGGATCCTCGGGCGGCGTCCGGACCTCGTCTCGAAGGGTCTCGGCGCCCCCGGCTACACGCTGCTCCACGCGGCGATGGAGTGGGACGCGCCGGCGGTGGCCGAGGTGGCACGGGCCCATGGCGCCGAGCCGTCGGTGCAGTGAACTGATCCGTACCCTTCAATCGATGCCCGACACGATCGTCATGAAGTTCGGCGGCACCTCGGTCGCGGACGCTGAGCGGATCAAGCGGGCGGCCAGCCGGATCGTCAAGCAGCGCGAGGCCGGCCGCCGGGTCGTGGCGGTCCTCTCGGCGCGCGGCAAGACCACCGACGAGCTGATCGCGATGGCCGAGGAGGTCTCGCCCCGGCCCGACCCGCGCGAGATGGACATGCTGCTCTCCACGGGCGAGCGCATCTCCTGTGCGCTGTGCGCGATGGCCATCAACGACCTGGGCCACCGGGCGATCTCGCTCACCGGCTCTCAGGCCGGGATCGTCACCGATACCTCCCACACCAAGGCGAGGATCATCGACGTGCGGGCCGACCGGATCCGCCAGGCGCTCGACGATGACCTGATCGTCCTGGTCGCCGGCTTCCAGGGCGTCTCGACCAGCCGCGACGTGACCACCCTCGGGCGCGGCGGCTCAGACACCACCGCGGTGGCCCTCGCGGCCGCGATCGGTGCCGAGGTGTGCGAGATCTACACCGACGTCGCCGGGGTCTTCTCCGCTGACCCCAGGGTCGTCCCAACTGCGCGCAAGCTGCCGCAGGTCAGCTTCGAGGAGATGCTCGAGATGGCGGCCTCGGGGGCCAAGGTCCTCCAGTTGCGGTCAGTCGAGTACGCGCGCACGCACGGGGTGCGGCTGCACTGCCGCTCGAGCTTCGAGGAGAGCCCCGGTACCGTTGTCATCGGAGAGGACGAGACGATGGAGCACCCACTCATCACCGCCGTGACCCACTCGACCGAGGAGGCACGGATCACGCTGACCGGCGTGCCCGACCGCCCCGGCGTGGCGGCCGCGATCTTCCGGGCCCTGGCCGACGCCAACTGCAACGTGGACACGATCATCCAGAACGAGCCCCGCGAGGAGGGCCGCGACGCCGAGGTGTCCTTCACGATCGCCTCCGAGGACCTGCGCGCGGCCGAGCGCGCGCTCGAGCCGATCCGTGCCGAGCTCGGCATCGCCGCGATCGACACCGATCCCGAGATCGGCAAGGTGTCGATCATCGGCGCCGGGATGCGCTCGCATCCGGGAGTGGCGGCGCAGGTGTTCGAGACCCTGGCCACTCGGGAGATCAACATCGAGATGATCTCGACCTCGCCGATCAAGATCTCGTGCGTGATCCGCTCCGAGGCGGTGCCCGAGGCAGTCCAGGCCCTCCACGAGGCGTTTGAGCTCAGCCTGGCCGAGGTGCAGCGCGAGCGCCCGATCGGCCAGGAGGCACGATGACCCGCTCCTACCGCGTCGCCGTGGTGGGTGCCACCGGGGTCGTCGGGACCACCATGCTCGAGCTGCTGCGCGAGCGCCGGTTTCCCGCCGGTGAGATCGTCCCCTTCGCCACCGAGCGCTCGGACGGCCGTGAGCTCGACGGCGGCCTGACCGTCCGCGCTCTGGGCGACCAAGCCGATCTCTCCGGGTTCGACGTCGCCCTGTTCTCGGCCGGCGGCGGCACCTCGCGCGAGTGGGCGCCCCGCTTCGTCGAGGCCGGCGCCACCGTGATCGACAACTCCTCCGCCTGGCGCCGCGACCCCGAGATCCCGCTGGTCGTCTCCGAGGTCAACCCGCACGCGCTCGATCGCCACCGTGGCCTGATCGCCAATCCCAATTGCTCGACCATGCAGCTGATGGTGGCGCTCGCCCCTATCC
>JAFAYP010000601.1 GCA_019240305.1 Solirubrobacterales bacterium | reverse complement strand
AGCGCCGCACCGGCGTCCTGGGCCTCGTAAGCGAGCGCCTGAACGCGTTCCTGCAGCTCGCCGAGCGCGGGGTCGATGCCCCCCGCGGTTTGCAGCTGCGCCGCGGCCCGCGCCAGCAGCTCGACCGCGCCCTCGCCTCCCTCGCCCGAAACCGCCTGGGCCGCCGCGCCGGCGGCCGACTGAAGCGTCTCCAGATGGCGCAGCCGGTCGCGCTCGGCGGCGAGCTCGCCGGCCTCGGACTCGCTGGGCGAGACCCGCTCGATCTCATCGAGCTCGAAGGCGAGCAGGTCGAGCTCGCGCTCGCGGCCGTCGGCTACCTCGCGCAGCGCGCCGACACGATCCTCGAGCGCCCGCACGCGCGCGTGGCCCTCTCCCACCGCGGCCCGCAGCTCGGCCTGCTCGGCCCCACAGAAGTCGTCGAGCACGTCGAGCTGAACGGCCGAGAGCATCAGCCGGCGGTGCTCGTGCTGGCCGTAGAAGGCGATCAGCGCTCCCCCCAGCTCGCGCAGATCGGCCACCGTGGCCGAGCGCCCGCACACGTAGGCCCGGGTGCGGCCGTCGGGCCACACCCGCCGCGCCAGCACGATCTCCTCGGCATCCTCGGGCAGGAGCTCGAGCCCGGCGAGCGCGGGCGGGAGCGAGAACACGCCCTCCACGTATGCCTCGGCCGCCCCGCCCCGCACGATCCCGCTCCCCGCGCGACCGCCGAGCAGCAAATCGAGCGACTGGGCCAGCAGCGTCTTGCCGGCGCCGGTCTCGCCGGTCACCACGTTCAGGCCGGGCGCGAGCCGCAGCTCGGCGCGATCGATCAGCAGCAGGTTCTCGATGCGCAGCTCATGCAGCATGGCCCCCGGTGTACCAGGCGCCCCCGACAGATCACGTCCGCCAGGAGGTACGGTAAGCGGCGAACCCCTGGAGAGAGGAGAGCGATGGCCACTACCGCGTCCCAGCTCGACCCGCGCCACGTCACGAGCGCTCCGACCGACGTGGATGTCTCCAGCCTGAAACGGGCCCTGACCGGAGCCGTGTCGGGCGAGGTCCGGTTCGACGCCGGAACGCGCGCCATGTACGCCAACGACTTCTCGATCTACCGCGCGGTGCCGATCGGAGTGGTGATCCCGAAAGGCCCCGAGGACGTGATCGCGGCGATCGCCATCTGCCGCGATCACCAGGCCCCGGTCCTCCCCCGCGGATGCGGCACCGCTCCGAGTGGCCAGACGACCAACGTCGCGGTGGTGTTCGACTACTCCAAGTACTACAACCAGATCCTCGAGCTCGACCCCGTCGCTCAGCGTGCGCGGGTCCAGCCCGGCGTGATCTGCGACCAGCTCCGCGACGCAGCCGAGCACCACCACCTGACCTACGGCCCCGACCCGGCCACCCACGAGTACTGCACGTTCGGCGGCATGCTCGGCAACAACTCGTGCGGCACCCACTCGCTGATGGCCGGCAAGACGTCGGACAACGTGATCGAGCTCGACGTGCTGCTCTACGACGGCACGCGGATGCGGGTCGGCGCCACCTCGGACGACGAGCTCGAGCGGATCGTCGCGGCCGGCGGTCGCCAAGGTCAGATCTACGCGGCGCTCCGGGAGCTGCGGGACCGCGTGGCCGATCGCGTGCGAGCCGAGTACCCGGACATCCCGCGCCGCGTGTCGGGCTACAACCTCGATCAGCTCCTACCCGAGGCCGGCTTCCACGTGGCCCGCGCGCTGGTCGGCTCGGAGGGCACGTGCGTCAATGTGCTGGAGGCGACCGTGCGGCTGGTGCCGAGCCCGCAGCACCGCCGCACCGTGGTACTCGGCTACGCCGACGTGTTCAGCGCCGCCGACCACGTGCCCGCGCTCCTGGAGACCCAGCCGATCGGCCTCGAGGGCTACGACGACCAGCTGATCCGCAACATGATCGCCAAGCGCCGACTGGCCGCCGAGCGCGCACTGCTGCCCGAGGGTCGGGCCTGGCTGTACGCCGAGTACGGGCACGACGATCCCGACGAGGCCACGGCGATGGCCGAGCGCGCTCTGGCCCAGATCGGGTCAGGTCCCCAGCTCGAGTCCAAGCTGATCATCGACAAGTCCGAGCAGGTCAGCGCCTGGAAGGTGCGCGAGAGCGCCGTGGGCGACAGCCGCGCCCCCGGCTACATGGACGCCGAGGGCAACTGGGAGGACGCGGCCGTGCATCCGGACAAGCTCGGTGCCTACCTGCGCGACTTCCAGAAGATCCTCGACGACCACGGCTACCGGTGCGTCTATTACGGCCACTTCGGCCAGGGCTGCGTCCACACCCGGATGGACTTCGACCTAAAAAGCGCTCAGGGCGTCAAGACGTTCCGCTCGTTCATGGAGAAATGTGCCGACCTGGTCGTCGCCTACGGCGGCTCGCTGGCCGGCGAGTACGGCGAGGGCCATGGCCGGGCCGAGCTCTTGCCGAAGATGTTCGGCCCCGAGCTGATGGGCGCCTTCCACGATTTCAAGCGGATCTGGGATCCCGACGGCAAGATGAACCCCAACCGCCTGATCGGCGACGTCAAGCTCGACGAGGGTCTGCGGCTCGGCCCCGACTACCGGCCGCCACAGCTGAAGACCCAGTTTGCCTTCCCCGACGACGAGGGCTCGTTCGCCACCGCGATCGAGCGCTGCTTCGGGATGGCCAAGTGCCGCAACCTCGGCAGCCTGACGATGTGCCCGAGCTTCCACGTCACCCGCGAGGAGCGCCACTCGACCCGCGGCCGCAGTCGTTTGCTGTTCGAGATGCTCAAGGGCAACCCGGTGGCCGACGGGTGGCGCGACGAGGCGGTCAAGGAGTCACTCGACCTGTGCCTGTCGTGTAAGGGCTGCACCGGCGAGTGTCCGGTGCAGGTCGACATCCCGACCTACAAGGCCGAGTTCCTCTCGCACTACTACGCCCGGCGCCGGCGGCCGCTGAGCCACTATGTGCTCGGCCTGCTGCCGTGGTGGGGCCCGGTGGCGGCGCGGGTGCCCCGCCTGACCAATGCGCTCACGCACACTCCGGTGATCGCCGAGCAGGGCAAGCGGCTGGTCGGAATCGCCCCGGAGCGTGACCTGCCGCGGTTCGCCACGCGAACGTTTCACGATCGGGTGGCGAGGCAGGGTCGCAGCGGGCGGGCATCGACCGGCGGCCAGCCGGTCGTGCTGTGGGCGGACACGTTCACGAACCTGTTCGAGCCGAACGTCGGTTTCGCGGCGCTGGACGTCCTTGAGGCGGCCGGCTTCGCGCCGCAGCTCTCGCCACCCGGGCTCTGCTGCGGGCGGCCGCTTTACGACTTCGGAATGCTCGGGATCGCCAAGCGAACCCTGCGCCGGGTCCTCGATGGCATGTCAACGCCGATCGAGGAGGGTTGGCCGGTGGTCGTGCTCGAGCCGAGCTGCGCTTCGGTGTTCCGCGACGAGCTGCGCAAGCTGATGCCCCACGACGAGCACGCCCGGCGGCTCGTGGCCCAGACACTCACGCTCGACGAGCTCCTCGCGCGCTACGCGCCCGACTGGGAGCCGCCCCGCAGCGGGGGCAAGGCCCTCGTGCATCCGCACTGTCACCGCAACGCGCTGATGGGACCCGGCGGCCAGCGCGACCTGCTGGCGCGGACGGGAGTCGATGCTGAGCTCACCAATGCGGGCTGTTGCGGCATGGCCGGATCGTTCGGCTATGAGGCCGGCGAGCGCTACGAGGTGTCGATGAAGGTCGGCGAGCGCGTGCTGCTGCCGGCCGTCCGCCAGGCCGACCCGGACACGGTCCTGGTGGCCGACGGGTTCTCTTGCCGAAGCCAGATCGAGGCCGGAACCGGCCGCCGCGCCCTGCACACCGCGGAGGTCCTGGCGCGCGGGCTGCAACCGATTGCATAAATAATTCCCGCCGCGGGTAACTAGCCCGAACACATTGAGCTCCGGTTGGCGCGGGAGGATGGGAAACCCGCTCACCCCCGCCCCGCGCGCCCGGACGCGCGAGGGAGGTCGTCAGGTGTATAAGCAGGTGCTCGATCCGGTGTCCCACTCGCTGGGACTGACTGCGATCTTCGCGGTCCTGCCGTTACTAGTGCTGTTCATACTGCTCGGCGGATTCAGGATGAAAGCCCAGTGGGCGTCGCTGATCGCCCTAGCCGTTTCGATCCTGATCGCCCTGATCGTCTACTCGATGCCGATCGGCCAGGCGGGCGACGCCGCGCTGGAGGGTGCCGTGTTCGGCTTCTGGCCGATCATGTGGATCGTCATCAATGCCCTGTGGATCTTCAACATGACCGAGGCCACCGGGTACTTCGCGATCCTCCGCCGCGCCTTCTCGAGCGTCTCGGACGACCAGCGAGTCCAGGTCGTCATGGTGGCATTCTGCTTCGGCGCGCTGCTCGAGGCGCTGGCCGGGTTCGGCACCCCGGTGGCGATCTGCGGGGTGATGCTGGTCGGGCTGGGGTTCTCTCCCGTCCGGGCAGCCGCGCTGGCGCTGGTCGCCGACACGGCGCCGGTGGCCTTCGGCGCGATCGGCATCCCGATCACAACGCTCGGAGAGACCAGCGGGCTCCCGGTCCACCACCTGAGCCAGATGGTCGGACGCCAGACCCCGTTCCTGGCGCTGCTCGTCCCGTTCGCGCTCGTGTTCATGGCTGACGGCCGCCGGGGTCTTCGGGCGGCCTGGCCGGCGGCCCTGACCGCCGGCGTGGTATTCGCGGTGCTGCAGTTCGTGACCTCGAACTACATCTCAATGCCCCTGACCGACATCGTCGCTGCGCTCGGGTCGGCGGCCGCGGTGGTGGCCCTCATGCAGGTTTGGTCACCCCACGCGCCGGCCTCGGGCGCACCGGCACTGGGTCCCCGGCCGGCGATCGCCGGCGGGGCAACCCACGATGTAGCGCTCGAGCGCCGGGCGATGGGTGCATCCGATCCATCCTCCCCACCGCCCACGCGGCGCGAGACGTTCCTGGCCTTCGCCCCGTACCTGATCATCATCGTGGTCCTCGGCGTGACCAGCATCAGCGGGATCGCCAAGGAGCTCGACAAGGCGACCAGCGCCTTCACCTGGCCGGGCCTGCACGTCCTGAACGCCAAAGGCAAGGCGCCGAGCAGCGAGACGTTCAAGCTCAATTACCTGACCGCAGCCGGAACCTGGCTGCTGGTCTCGGGCATCATCACCGCGATCGTCCTGCGAGTCCGCCCGAACTACGCGCTGCGGCTCTACGGCCGCACGGTGGCGCAGCTCAGGTGGGCGATCGTCACGGTGATGGCCGTGCTCGCGCTGGCCTACGTCATGAACATGTCCGGCCAGACGATCACGCTGGGCACCTGGGCGGCCGGGGCAGGCGGCTTCTTCGCCTTCCTCTCGCCGCTGATCGGGTGGTTCGGCACCGCGGTGACCGGCTCGGACACCTCGACCAACTCGCTGTTCGGAGCCCTCCAGGTGGCGGCCGCCCACAAGGCGAACCTCTCACCCGTCCTGATGGCGGGCGCCAACAGCTCTGGCGGAGTGCTGGCCAAGATGGTCTCGCCCCAGAACCTGGCCATCGGAGCCGCCGCGGTCGGACTCGGCGGCAAGGAGGGCGACATCTTCCGGCAGGTGATCGCCTACAGCGTCGTGTTCGTGCTGCTGATGGCCGTGCTCGTGCTGCTCCAGTCGGGCGTGTTGTCGTTCATGGTGCCCGGATAAGGCCCGGTCGGATGCCGGGCCGTGGACGCTGCCGAGCGAGCGGAGCGGTCTCCACGGAAACCGAACCGCGGAGTGAGCGAGGCCCGGAGCCGGATGCGGTTGCCGGCCCTTCAGCGGATCGAGGACAGGCGCCCGAACTTCTCGCGTAGGCGATGGTAGAAGCTCGCCCCGGCCACCTGAGCCAGGCACCCCTGACCGTCGACGAAGCGCGCCGCGATCTCCTCGCCGGGTGGCAGCGTGCACACCGGCCGACCGTCGACGCTGACGTCGACCGACTCCTCGCGTGAGCGGTTGTGCACGATCAGCACATCGGTCGGGGCGACGACGAGCGCACGCGCGGTCAGCGAGTGCGGGGCGATGAACGACACCACGAAGCCGGCCACGCCCCAGGCCATCACCGGGCCGCCGTTGGCCAGGTTGTAGCCGGTCGAACCCGCCGGGGTGGCCACGGCCAGCCCGTCGCAGCGCACGCGGCCGATCTCGCCCGGCCCGACCGCGTAGGAGAGATCGGCCACCCGGTTGCCGGGCTGGCGGTGCATCGAGACATCGTTGATGGCCAGCCACTCCCCGGACTGGCCCGACAGCGAGATCCCGGGCAGCGAGAGCACCTCGAAGTTGCCCGCCAGCGCCTGCTCGATGCCCTCCTCGGCGGACTCCCGATCGACGGTGGCCAGGAAGCCGATCTCGCCGAAGTTGACCGCGAATACCGGGATGCCCGTGCCGGCGTAGCGGCGCAGGGCGGTCAGGATCGTGCCGTCGCCGCCGAACGCGAAGCAGAGGTCGGCGTCGATCCGCCCCTCGACGTCGACCTCGAGCCCCGGTCCGTGCTCGAGGCGGTGCTTGCGGGTCTCCTCGGGGTCCACGTACAGGACCGCTCCGGCCCGGCGGGCCAGCTCGACCAGCGCCTCGATGGCCGGGCGAGTCTCCGACGGCCGGCGGTGGCTGAGCACCGTGGCCCTCCGGATCGCCTTCAAGGTTCGACCTCGAGCGCGGCCGCCTCGAGGTCCACCTCCCCGCGCCCCGCCTCGGCCAGCCAGACGAACGTCTCGCGGTTCCCCTTGGGCCCGGGCAGCCCGGAGCCAGCGTAGGCGAGCACCGAGACGCCCAGTTCGCGCGCCGCCGAGCCCACATCGATCAGCGCCTGGCGCCGCAGCGCGGCGTCGCGCACCACGCCGCCCTTGCCGACCTGCCCGCGCCCAACCTCGAACTGGGGCTTGATCAGCGCGAGGCAGTCAAACCGGGGCGCCGCGCAGGCCAGCACGGCGCCCAGCACCTTGCTCAGCGAGATGAACGAAACATCGATCACGATCAGATCAGGGGCATACGGCAGCTGCCCGGCGTGCAGAGCCCGGGCGTTGGAGCGCTCGATCACGGTCACGCGCGGGTCAGAGCGCAGCCGCCAGTCGAGCTCACCGTAGGCCACGTCGAGGGCCACCACGTGGGCGGCCCCAGCCTGGAGCAGGCAGTCGGTGAACCCTCCGGTCGCGGCTCCGACGTCCAGCGCGCGCCGACCGTCCACCGCCAGCCCCAGCGCCGAGAGCGCGTTGGCCAGCTTGATCCCTCCGCGCGAGACGAACGGCGGGGCCTGGAGCACCTCGAGCTCGGCCTGCTCGTCCACGAGCTGGCCGGGCTTCTCGATCCGGCGGCGTTCGGGCAGCAGCAGCACATCGCCGGCCAGCACCGACGCGGCGGCCTGCGCGCGGGAGGAGAACATCCCCCGTTCGGAAAGCAGCGTGTCGATACGAACCCGGGTCACTGCCGCGGCAGCGTACGGGATCGGCCCGGCGTGACGCCCGTGGCGCGCGCGGACAGACGCCTCAGGCGATCGCCGAAACGGTCGAAACGGCCCAACCCAGGGCGTCGCGGTAGGAGCTCGCGATCCCGCGGCTGTGGGCGGCCAGGCTGGCCGCGTCGAACTCGCCCTGCTCGTAGCTGACCACCGCGTCGAGGATGGCGCCGGCCGGCCCGTCACGGCGGAGCAGCGCGGCCTCGACCTCGTCGGCCAGAGGCAGCTCCTCGACGAGGGCCTCAATCGAAACGTCGAGCAGGGCGTCGGCCACCGACAGCAGCCCGACCGTGAACAGCTGGTCGCTCGCCACGTCCTCGCGGGCGGAGCCGAGCAGCTCGCACATGCGGGCCCGGGTGAGTCCCATGACCGACAGCTCCCGCGGGGTGCTCGGCCCCCCGGTCAGCGCCACCAGCAGCGCCCAGCGCGACACGCCGCGAGAGCCCAGCATCATCACCGCCTGGCGAATCGAGGTGATGCTGCCGCGCATGCCGACGTAGGCGGAGTTGATGTAGCGCAGAAGCTTGACGCTGAGTCCGACATCGCGGTCGATCACCTGCTCGAGCTCCTCGATCGTGGCCGAGGATCCCTGCATGGCGGCCAGCGAGACCAGCGTGCCCATCTCGCCCACCGGTACCTTGCGGACCGCCGCGCGGTGCCGGCTTGAGTAGAACGCACCGGCGAACAGCTCGAAGCCGAGCTGCTTGGCGAGCTCGAACGCCGGGTAGTCGGCCAGCCCGGCGGCGAGAGGCGTCGCTCGGCCGGCGCGGATCCGGGGCACGGCGAGCGCGGCCTCCTCGGCCGTCCACCGACCGAAGTCGACCTCGACGGTGCCGAAGCGGTCGAGCAATCCGTGCTCGAACTGAGCCGCCGGCAGGTCAAACAGCGAGAGCGCGTAACCCCGCAGGGTGAGCGCCTGGATGGTCGGCGCCAGCTCGGCGCCGAGCGCGGTGTCGTGGGCGATCCTCAGCATGACCCGATCGGGGCGGACGGGTGGGACTCCGACGGCGAGCAGGGCCTCTCGCGAGAGCGGCAGGTGGGCCAGGGACTCGCCGACGAGCTCGTCCAGGCCGACTCCGCTGAGAACGTCGCCGAGCAGCCGGGCGGCCGACCCCTCGCCGTGCTCGGTTCCGTCCGCGGTTGAGTACGCGACCCGGTAGCCGGTGACGCGCATCCCGCCGTCCACCACGGGCTGGCGGGAGATGAAGAGATCAGGCGCCGCGGAGGCCCGATCGGCGCCGATGTCGAGCTCCTGGGTTGCCATCGACCATCTGTCGGCATCCTGGGGCCAGGACCCTAGGCCTGCAAGCTGCAGATCGACGGTTGATGGACGGGTTTTTTACGGGTTCCCAGGCCTAGGCGATGGGCAAGCCGGTGTATTCGACCACGGCGGATTCGATCCGCGCGGCGATTCGTTCGCCGGTGAAGCCGACCTCTTCGTGCAGGAGCTTCGGCGCGCCATGGGTGACGTAGCGGTCGGGGAGACCGACGCGCATGATCCGGCTGGCGCCGGCGGCCAGCCCGGCGTCCGAGAGCCGCTCCCACACAGCCGAGCCGAATCCCCCGGCCAGCACTCCCTCCTCGACGGTGACCAGCAGCTCGTGCTCGGCGGCCAGCTGGGCCGCCAGGCCCACGTCGATCGGCTTGGCGAAGCGGGCATCGGCCACGGTCACCGACATGCCGTGCTCCGCCAGGATGTCGGCCGCCTCGAACGCCTTGCCGACGCCCGAGCCGTAGCCGAGCAGGGCGACGCGAGAGCCCTCGCGGAGGATTTCGCCGGTCCCGATCTCGAGCGGCTCCGGACGCGCGGGCAGCGGCACACCCTCGGCCTCGCCACGCGGGTAGCGGAGCGCCACCGGGCCGTCGTCGTAGACCAGCGCGGTGTGCAGCATGTGGACCAGCATCGCCTCGTCGCGTGGAGCCATCAGCACGATGTTGGGCAGGCAGCGCAGGTAGGCGATGTCGAACGCGCCGTGATGGGTGGGCCCATCGTCGCCGACCAGCCCGGCGCGATCCATGGCGAAGACCACGTTGAGCTTCTGCAGGCACACGTCGTGCACGATCTGGTCGAAGGCCCGCTGCAGGAACGTCGAGTAGATGGCCGCCACCGGCTTGCACCCCTGCAGCGCGAGGCCAGCGGAGAACAGCACGGCCTGCTGTTCGGCGATGCCCACGTCGAAGTAGCGATCCGGCAGCTCGCGCTGGAGGATGTTCAGCCCGGTCCCGGAGTTCATCGCGGCGGTGATCCCGAGCACCCGGTCATCGCGCCGGCACTCCTCGACGAGCGCGTTCCCGAATACCTGGGTGTACTGGGGCGGCGGCGGCTTGGCTCCCGAGGGCTTGCCGACCGCGGCTGCCGGCACGCCGTTGGTGATCGAGCGGGGCTTGGCGGCATGCCACCTCTCCATGCCCTCCAGGCCGCCCTCCTCGGCGGGCGCGAAGCCCTTGCCCTTGACCGTCGCGCAGTGGATCACCACCGGCCGCCCGGCCGTGAGCGCCTCGCGTAGCGCTCTCCGGATGGCCCGTACGTCATGTCCGTCGATCACCCCGATGTAGGCGAAGTCGAGCTCCTCCCACCACAGGCCGGGGGCCCAGAACGCCTTCAGCGACTCCTTGACGTGCGGCCCGACCCGCTCGAACGCTGCGCCGATCCCGACCGGTAGCTTGGTGAGTCCTTCCTCGAACCCCTCACGTGCCCGCCACAGCTTGGGGTTCAGCCGCACGCGGTTGAAATGGCGGCTGAGCGCGCCGACGTTGGGAGCGATCGACATCCCGTTGTCGTTGAGCACGACCACGATCGGGGTGTCCTGGCCGCCGGCCTGGTGGACGGCCTCGAACGCGACTCCGCCGGTCATCGCGCCGTCCCCGACCACGGCCACGACATGGCCATCCTCGCCCTGACCCTGGCGCATCGCCTCCTTGAGCCCGACCGCGTAGCCGATCGCGGTGGACGCGTGGCCGGCACCCATGATGTCGTGCTCGGACTCGTGGACCGCGCAGAACGGCGCCAGCCCGCGGTACTTGCGGATCGTGTGCAACTGGTCGCGCCGGCCGGTCAGGACCTTGTGCGGATAGGCCTGATGCCCGACGTCCCACAGGATCTTGTCCCGCGGCGAGTCGAGCATCGAGTGGAGCGCCACGGCGATCTCGCAGGCGCCCAGGTTGGCGCCGAAATGGCCACCGATCTCGCCCACCGTGTCGATGATGTGCTCGCGCACTTCCTGGGCGAGGGTCTGCAGCTCCTCCTCAGAGAGGCTGTGGAGGTCCTGGGGCTTGTTGATTCGATCCAGAAGCTTGGCCATCAGAAAGATCGGTTGGCGATGAAGTCGGTGATCTGCTCGAGCTCCGCGGTGCTATGGGATCCCGCTCCCCCAGCCGCCTGACTCAGGGCGGCCCTGGCTCGCGCGTGAGAGCGCGCGGCGAGCTCCCGAGCGCCCTCTACCCCGAACTCTGTCACGTATGTCCGCTTCCCGAGCCGCTCATCGGATCCCTGCTGCTTGCCGAGCGTCTCCGGGGACCCCGTGACGTCCAGGATGTCGTCGACGATCTGGAAAAGTACCCCGAGCTCTCGGGCGAAGCTGCTGAAGCTGTGAATTCTCTCAGGCTCCGAGATCCCCTCGAGCAACAGCACGCATTCGACGCTCGCGGCGATCAGCCGGCCGGTCTTTAGTGCGTGCAGCCGGCGCAGGCCGTCCGGCCCGGCCTGGGCCGTCCCGGCCACGTCTATGTACTGCCCGGCCACCATCCCCTGGGCGCCGGTGGCGCGGGCCAGCTCGAGCGCGGCGGCCAGCAAACGGTTCGCCGGGGCCTGCTGGCGGGAGAGCAGCAGCACGAAGGCCTCGGCGTACAGGCCGTCGCCCGCGAGGATGGCGACATCCTCTCCGAACGCCTTGTGGCAGGTGGGCCGGCCCCGTCGCAGGTCATCGTCGTCCATCGCGGGCAGGTCGTCGTGGATGAGCGAATAGGTGTGGATCAGCTCGATCGCCGCCGCCAACGGCAGCACCGAGGTGGGCTCGCGGCCGATCGCCGCGGCCGTGGCCAGCGCCAGCACCGGCCGGATGCGCTTTCCTCCGGCCAGCAGCGAATAACGCATCGCCTCCTCCAGACCGGCGGACTCGGGGTCGACCTCGAAGCGCAGCTGCGCCAGATAGTCCTCGATCACGGTCCGCAGGTGATCCGGGTAGGCAGCCCGCGGCGCCGGCCGCCCCGCGCCGTCCGGCGGCACCGGATCCTGCTCGCGGGTCAGGGGCACTACGCGGTCGGCAGCGGCAGCTGGCCGGGAAGGTCCGGCAGCGGCTCGAGGGCCGCCCGCATCCGCTGGTCGACTTGAGAGCTGGCCTCTCCGGCCAGCCGCGCGCATTCCTCGATGAGTGCGAGCGCGTCACCCACCTCGAGCCCGGGGGCACGAAGCCGCTGCGCCGCCTCCTCGAGCCGGGCGCTCAGCTCGGTCAGGGCGTCGTTCACGCCGCAGAGGGTAGCGGGGAACGGGGTTCGATAACCGCGTCCGGCTCTGGGCCAGCTTCCGGCTGGCCCTAGAAGCGGAGGATCGCGCCAACCCCTTGCAGGGGCC